>CAYPFV010000012.1:0-38292 GCA_964410015.1 uncultured Bacteroidales bacterium | reverse complement strand
CTTTATACCGAAACACTTTGCTGCCTGAAGATATTACCCGGATGGCTTTTGAATACTCAAAACTAAACAACGACTCCACTTTCAATTACGGACTGGGCTGGCGATTGCAAAATTATATCGGGAAAAAGATCATCCACCATCCAGGCAGATGGCATGGATTCAGAACCAGTTTTAAAAGATTTACCAATGATCATACAACCATTATCGTACTGTCAAACAACAACCAAAGCATTGCAGATGTAATTGACGGACTGCAGGACATTCTCTATTATGACGAAAAAGAGATTTGGATGGCAAACATCCGAAAAGAGCAACCAGAAGAATCAAACTAAATTCCTTCTTCATTAAACTTTTATCACATATTTTGGTCATGTATAATAGATAACTTCACTGCATTTGCATTTAAAAGATTTATGATCTGATGACTATTCAGATTAACGGTCTCTGTAAAAACATCAATAATAGTGCAAACTCCGTTTTTCTTGTGAAATAAAAATAATTGAAAAACCAGCAGACATAAAAACAATGATGAGATAACAAAAAGGGGATATTTTTTAAATCGATCCGACGGTTTATGAAAATCTGTTGTTCGCATCATATTGGGTGCTATTGGAACTTTAAAAATTAAAAAATATACAATTGAGATATGAATGTGAATTTTGTAAATAAATCAAATAACCCCCTGCCTGCCTATGAAACTGAATCTTCGGCAGGAATGGACATAAGAGCTTTTTGTAAAGACCCCATAACTATCGAACCTATGGAAAGGGTATTGGTTCCTACAGGATTATATATAGAATTACCATTATCTTTTGAAGCGCAAATAAGACCACGGAGTGGGCTGGCAGCAAAGCATGGCATTACGGTGTTAAACTCTCCGGGTACTATTGACGCTGATTACAGAGGAGAAATCAAAATCATTCTGGTCAACATCAGTAAGGAACCCTACACAATACATTCAGGAGAGCGTATAGCACAAATGATCATTTCCCGGCATGAACATATCATTCCTCAAAGTGTGGGTGAACTGAGTGAAACAACCAGAGGCGAGGGTGGTTTTGGACATACAGGCATTCAGTAAAAATGAACAAAAGAATCAAAAAGAAATTGTTATAAAAGAAAATGATCCTTATATTCACTTTTTTAAATTATCACAAAAGCAAGGCAAAAATACAATAATCGACAATCTAAGCAGGTTATTTTTAATTGCTTCCAAACTTATTTTTTTTCGTCAGATATTATCAAATTCAATTCAATGTCCTCATTATTTTCATTATATACAAAAGTTTCTGTTGTTGCTATTCTGCTGATTTTTACTTCATGTTCGATTCAAAAAAAATCGGGTACAGCTTCAGAAGAAACCCCTGCGCAAAAACCCGTCAGCGATATTAAAAAACTTGAAAGCACTGCCATTCTCATCGATGCTTCCAAACAAAAGATGTTGGAAAACTGGTCTAATGCTATTGTTTTGTATGCAGAAGCTATAAAAGCAGATCCGGAAAACGATGCTGCACTATTTGAACTGGCTAAAATACACGCCAGCCAAGGTCAGCTCAATGATGCAGAAAAATTTGCCAAAAAAGCAGTTGAACTTGAACCTGATAATAATTTTTATAAACTTTCACTGGCAGATATTTATTTTTTACAAAAGAAAAATGAAGAAGGAATCCGCATTCAAAAAGAATTGGCCGATGCATCTCCCAATAATATAAACCTGCAACTTACACTGCTCAGTAGTTATTTTTATATTGAAGATTATGAAAATGCGCTGGCACAAATTCAGCATATCGAGGATATTAGCGGGTTCAGCAATGAATTATCTATTGAAAAACAAAAACTATTTGTTGAACTCGGGCAAATTGAAAATGCCATTAAAGAAGCCGAAAAACTTCTTTCTTACTATCCGCAGGATGTACTTTACATGGAAACACTTGCTGACCTTTACATACAGGCAGACCGCGAGGAAGATGCCTTTGAACTTTACCAGAAAATGCTCGAAATACAACCCGACTACGCCATGGCCCGACTGCTATTGGCTGATTATTACCGAAACAAAGGGATGGAAGATGAATCATTTGATCAGATTAAAAAAGCTTTTCAATCAGAGCAACTTAAGGTAGAGGCAAAGGTGAGGATTTTACTCACCTATTTCTTCATGGGCGAGGAAAACATTCAACACCGCAACCATGCTGATACACTCATTCAGATGTTATTGGATCAACACCCCGAAAACCATACTGTACTCGCTGTTTATGGAGATTTTCTGATGCAGGAGGAAAAACTCCAAGAAGCACGCAAATATCTGTATAAAGCAGCCCAGACAGAACCTGGAGAAATCAATTACTGGCAACAAGTACTCTTTATCGACTCACAAACCGAAAACTTTGAACAAATGCTCGAGGTTTCTAATGAAGCCCTCGAGTACTTTTTCGAACAACCCGTTCTTTATTTCTTCAATGGATTGGCCAATTTTCAGTTAAAAATGTATGAGCAGGCAATTAACTCCCTTCAATATGGTAAAGAACTCAGCACATCTGACGACGAACTTTACGGACAATTTCTTACCCTGCTGGCAGACTCTTATTACAAAACCCGTAACCTGGAAATGGCTTTTCAGTATTATGAAGAAACCATTCAACTGCAACCCGATAACGCATATGCCCTCAATAACTATGGATACTACCTTTCTTTAAATAAAATGGAACTAGACAAAGCATACGAAATGTCGAAAAAAGCAGTGAACATGGAACCCGATAACGCCGCTTTTCTCGATACGTATGGATGGATCAATTACCTTTTGGGTAATTATGAAAAAGCACTGGAATACATAAAAGAATCCATTGAAATAGCTGATGAACCCAGTGCTGTGGTATATGAACATTATGGCGATGTACTCTATAAACTCGGAGACAGAGAAGAAGCTTTCTTATATTGGGATAAAGCATTAAAAACGGCAGGAGAAGACCGCGATGAAGTATCAGAATTTCTGGAAGAAAAAGTCAAACAGAAAACCCTCATTGAATAAATTGATACCTCAGCAAATGCATAAAATCCTGGGTAAAAGCCGATCTGTAATAAATCAATGCAAGTAAACAAATCTTATGAAAAACAACCACCTGAAATATTCTTTTATTCTTATTTTCTTGTTGCTGCTCACTTTAAATGCCTGCAAAACCCTCAAAAAAATTGCACCCAAAGAAACTAAAGATGTAAGTGCCTTGAATGCCTTGCAAACACTTGATGAAAACCAAAGTCGATTTCAATGGATGACCTCCCGGTTCTCGGGTAGGGTAAACTGGAAAAACAAAACCCATTCCATTGCAGGTTCTTTCCGAATGAAAAAAGATTCTGCTATATATGTTTCTATTGCTCCATTTTTGGGTATTGAAGTTGCAAGAGCATTGATCACAACAGACAGTGTAAAAATTCTGAATCGTTTAGACGCCACTTATTATTTAGGAGATATCAATCTGCTCAATAAGATGTTTGATACAGATGTTGATTTTCAAATGCTGCAAGCACTTTTTCTGGCCAACGACTTCCCACATTTTAAAGATCGGGGATTTGTGCTGGAAGAAAATGAGAAATTTTTACAATTGCATAATCCTGAAAGAATAAGGCAAGACAACAAAGGAAAACCCATCAACCAGTCGTTGCTGCTCAATCCAGAGGATATGAAAATAAAATCAAATATTATTTTTGTAGAGGAATCCAATACAAGACTTAGAGCCGATTATGAAAATTATGAGAATATCAAAGGAAACTGGTTGCCCGCTCAGATGAAAATTGCATTCGCCAGCAATCAACAAGTATCCGATCTTAGTATGTCATTTAGCAGAACAACGATCGATGAGCCTAAAAAAATGAGGTTTTCCATACCTTCGAAATATACACTGATCAAATTAACAGATTAACCTTTTTACCCGGGTCATCCTCATGATAAATACTGTTGGCAGAAAAACTCATATTTCCAATGCTTGCCTGAAAAGAGATTATCAGGCGCAGGACTTGCCAGGAGTGAAAAAAAGTAATACACCAATTGTAAATAAATATTTTAAAAACAAACATAACTATTTATCTCCTTTGTTTGAGTCATCAGATAGCAAAATATTGCAGGTATCTAACAATCCGTTTTGCTGGATGATTAGTAAAAATTTCATCACTGGAATAATTTTCACTTTTCTTTTTGTGCTCTTATGGATAGATCCATCCCCGGGGCAAACCAGGGAAGATCTTGAATCAGAAAAAAGACAAATTGAAAGAGAAATATTGCTAACCAACCAAATGATCAGAGAAAACCAGGAGACTGCCGATGTAACCCTTGACCAGCTGACTCTTATCAATAAAAGTATCGAAAACCGGGAAAGTCTGATCAATAAACTAAGTGAGCAAATCAATCAGATCAATTCACAGATCAACAAAACCATTGCAGAAATTCAAAAACTTGAGGAAGAACTGGAGGCTCTTAAGGATTCTTATGCAAGGCTCATACTATATGCTCATAAAAACAGAAGTTCATACCAAAGAATCATGTTTATATTTGCCAGCCGCGATTTCAATCAGGCTTATCTGCGATTAAAATACTTTCAAAAACTTGCACAGCACAGACGTATACAGGCAGAAAAAATTGAATTAGCAAAGCAAAAACTTGCCAAAACAAAAAGTGAACTGGAGATACAAAAACAACAACAACAAAACCTGCTTGAAGAAGAAAGACTGGAGATGAAAGAACTAACACAGGAAAAAGAAACACAAAAACAAAAAATTAAACAACTCAGGCAAAAAGAAAATCAACTGAAGCAACAACTCAAAAATCAACAACAAACTGCACGCGAACTGCAAAGAGAGATAGAAAGAATCATTGAGGAAGAAAGAAGAAGGGTTGCCGAAAAAGCGAAAGAGGAGGGGAAAGAATCTATAGGACTTTCACCTGAAGACCAGCTTTTGTCTGACGAATTTGCCGAAAACAAAGGAAAATTGCCTTGGCCAGTAGAAAGAGGTATCATAACAGGATTTTTTGGCGAACAACCACATCCGGTATTACCCGGTATTAAAATCCCCAACAATGGCATCGACATCTCCACCACACGCAACAGCGATGCAAGAGCAATCTTTAGTGGAACCGTAACAAGGATCACTAGCATAGCAGGGTTTAATTATGTAGTAATTATAAGGCATGGAAATTTCCTGAGCGTTTATGCCAACCTTTCTGAAATATATGTGGAAACAGGTCAGAAAATCTCAACAAAACAACAAATTGGAAGAATTGCAACCGATGATCAAGATGCCAAAACTTTTATACACCTGGAAATCTGGGAGGGAAATAACAAACTTGATCCGGCAAAATGGATCGCTGCCAGTCTGCCCTGAACCGGTAAACATTATTATTCAATATCAACAGAAACAGAACCAGTTGAGATTTCTACAATATTAACCATTCACCCTATTGATTATTATAATTATTTCATATCTTAGCCGTCACATTTAAAAAGATTAATCCTATGACAAGTGCATTTATTACAGCCATGATCGGTCCTCCCGAAATTATCATTATCGCTATTATTGTTTTATTGCTTTTTGGAGGCAGAAAAATTCCTGAACTCATGAAAGGCCTTGGGAAAGGAATGAGAGAGTTTAAAGATGCTCAAAAAGAAGAAAAAAAGAACGTTTCGGTAGAAGGATCCAAAGAAGAATAAAATGACATTAGTTCTTCGGTATCTTCTGGTTATAAGATGATTTTTTCAGATCATCAGTATAACTGCTATATTCAATACAGAATTAAAACCCTTTCTTTATCCAGTTAATTCAATAGACAACAAATGTGAATTCATTCAGTTATGGGTTCACATTTGTCTGTTTATCAACCAATGCATTCAACACAGTTCCTTTTTTAAACGATTATTGCGATCATCTTAAAAATTCTTTTTAACATTATGCTTACAACAAACCATTTTCTCCGCTATTTTATTTTTTCAGGAATTGCATTTTCATGGGTTCTGCTTACCTCTTTTACAATTATAGCCTCCAAAAATAACCCTGGCAAAGAGGTCGAAAAATGGAGTTTGGCAGAAGATGACCCTATAGTTGCAGCATTAGACAGCCTGGCAATGCTTACGGTTTTCCGTAATCTGGAAAAAAGAGCTGAAATGGACAAATCCAACCAAAAATACCCCCCCGATTTTATTCCCAAATTTCACGATTCGATTTATATTCAGCGCTTCGAGCAACTTAACAAGTATTCTACAATCGATTTTGTTTACAATTCGTATGTAAAATCCTATATAAATCTATATGCCAGCCGTCGACGCGATCTAACAGAGAAAATAATGGGGTTATCCCAACTGTATTTCCCCATCTTCGAAGAACAACTCGACCGGTTTAACCTTCCAATGGAACTTAAATACCTGGCGATAATTGAATCGGCACTCAACCCCTTGGCCAGATCAAGGGTAGGCGCAACAGGTCTATGGCAGTTTATGTATGGTACCGGAAAAATGTACGGACTGCAGGTCAATACCATGGTAGATGAAAGAAGTGATATCATAAAATCAACCCAGGCCGCCTGCGAGCACTTTGCAGACCTTTATGATATCTACGGAGATTGGAATCTGGTAATGGCTGCTTACAATGCAGGTCCGGGAAATGTAAACAGAGCCATCAGAAGAGCAAGAGGTGTGAAAGATTTCTGGATCGTAAGAAACTACCTCCCAATCGAAACACAAAATTATGTACCCGCTTTCATGGCCGTTACTTATGTAATGGAACATGCTGAAGAACACAACCTTTTCCCCATACCACCACTCTATTCCCATTTCGATATCGATACTCTCGAAATATCAAAACAACTTAGCCTGAGGGTAATAAGCGATTTTATTGATATTCCATTAGACCATCTGAGATTTCTCAATCCTACTTTCAAACAAAATATCATCCCTGAAAATTCTAAAAACCCTTATTATCTCCGAATTCCTAAATCTCATACAGGTGTATTTCTTGCCAATGCAGACACCATTTACAATCATAAAACACCCGAACAAATAGAGCAGGAAGAACGTGCTGCACTTTTAAGTCAAACTACAGTGCACATTGTGAGAAGCGGTGAAGTTTTGGGGAGCATTGCCAGAAGATACGGAACTTCTGTAAGACAGATACAAAGCCTCAACAACATGAGAGGCACCCTGATAAGACCAGGACAAAGACTCATTGTCAGAGCTCCCGCTCGTCCTCCGCTAAAAATAGAATCCTCAGAACACACTCATTTGGTCAAAACCGGTGAATCACTCAATATCATTGCCAGCAGATATCGCGTATCCATCAACCAGATCAAGCAATGGAACAACCTGGCTTCAGATATGATTCATCCCGGACAAAGACTGATCGTAAGAAACCCTGCCAACGAAAACTCAGAAGATGTAGATGAAGAACAGAAAGAACAGGATATTGCCCGACAAAATATTGCCAAACTCATCTCTACCAATGAAGAAAGTGTTGAGAACCAGGAAAATCCTAACAAAAAGAAAAAAAACGCTCCTTTTATTTATTACATTGCGCAATCAGGAGATACATTGATTGATATTGCTACCCGATTCGATGAAATTTCTGTTGATCAACTTACTGAAGTAAATCAGATATCTGAAAGCAGTCCTCTGTCTCCAGGACAAAAAATCCTTATTCCGCTCAATAATTAAATCATGTAAATTAAAATTAAATATTGAGTCTGCTCCGAAAAGTCATTTTTAATTAATTAGTGAAAAGATCAAATTCTTATTATCTTGGTAATCAGCGATATAAATTAGTGATAATTTGCGAAATTTGTGGATAATAAACTTTTCAGCATGGACTTAATTTTACAATTAAAAAAAACCGGGTTAAACAATAAATTTGGTTTTTTTGTATTTTATTTACAAGAACTTGTCAGTAAATATTTTTTTAAAAACCAAACTATATCATTAGATTTTATCCCTAAATAATTTGTGGGTTAAGGTTGGATGAAGCACCCATGTTACTGATTTTGTTATCATTATGTTTGTGTATAATCACACATGGAGGTTCCATAGGTATATTTCTGGTTCTTTCAAACTACATTGATTCTTTTCTCATATCGAAAAAAGATACTGAAAAAGATCACATTTATCGAACTAAACTATTAAGCATATGAAAAATTTAATCTCTCTGCTTTTGTTAGCAATATTGCTTTCATGCAACAATAACGAACGCTCTAAAAAACCCTCTGCCACCGGAAAAGCAGGCGAATTGCTGGTGGTAACACCAGAAAACAAATGGACAGGCATGGCAGGAAATCTCATCCGGGAGAACTTTGCATCTCCGGTGCCAATGCTGCCGCAGGTAGAACCTAATTTTAACATTATTCAGATCAAAAACGAAGAGTTTGTAAAACTTTTTGAAACACACCGAAATCTTTTGTTTGTCGATTTTGATGAAACAATTGAAAAAGCAAAAATAGAAATACAACGCAATGTATGGTCATACCCACAAATGGTTATTCGCGTTACGGTTCCCGATGAAAATACTCTTGAAAGACTATTGGATAAAAACCAGGAGCAATTTGTAGGTTTGTACAATGAAAACGAACGCGAACGTATGATCAACGCATATAACAGGATGCTTAATCATCAGGCAAAAAAATGGGTGAAAGAAAACCTGGATTTGAAAATAAGTGTTCCAGAGGGATATTTTATTGCCAAACAAACTCCCCAATTTGTATGGTTGCGCCAAACAGGTACACGCGAAGATCTTGACCTGGGACTGCTTATCTCGGTATTGCCCTACAAAGATCCGGAGAAAGATTTTAATCATGAAACCATATGGGCACGCAGAGATAGTTTAACCAAAAAACATATTCCGGGCACATTCCCCGATTCATATATGACAACATACGCTGACATACCACCTTTGTTCCGCGAAATCAATTTTAATGGTAATTACGCTGTGGAAGCCAGGGGACTGTGGAAAGTACAAGGTGATTTTATGGGAGGTCCTTTTATCAATGTCACTTTTGTGGATGAGCAACAAAGCAGAATTATCAATATAGATGGTTTTGTTTATGCTCCGGGGTTTGAAAAAAGAGACTACCTCAGACAGGTAGAAGCCCTTATGTACAGCGTTATGATACCCTCTGAAGAAGATGAAGAAGATCAGGAAGATGAAGATGATCAAACCGATACTGAACAAAACCAAAGCGAACAGGTATAGTTTTTTATTCAAAGGTTTACTTTTTTTATATATTTTTGCAAGTGAAAACTTTACCTGGTTTGTGTTTTGGAATGATGGAAATAACGTAAAAAAAATGAATAACCACAATGGAATTTTTTTTCTTATAACCATCCAAAAGTTGTCATCAGTAAAAACCAACATCGGGCACCAACCTGTTTAATTAAATTTTAAACACATGAAGAAAAGGTTCTTGTTTCCGTTCATTATCTTGCTATTGGTTGTTTTTCAGTCTTGCCAAAAAAACATGAATGATTTGATTACAGGCAGATGGGAAAAAGTTGATGTTACGCAAATAGAACCTTCTGAGGTTTCTTTTTGGGATTTTGATTCAGGAAAACTAATCATTTACAAAGCACCAGTTAATGACTCTACCAGTGTTTCTGTCGTTGATTCCGCATTTTACTCTATCAGCGGAAATCCATTAAAATCAAAACTTTTTTTATTTGATGCTGGCAACGACTTGTACAATGGCGAATGGGATATTGTAAAACTTAATGATGAAGAACTCATCTTAAACCTCGAAATTGAAGGTGGTGTTTTATTCGAAGAGTTTGTTAAAATATTCTGAAATCATCAGAAATTTGTAATTTTACAGTCTTGTTTTCATGGTTGCAAAGGGAGAGCCCCGGATTTGGTACTAAAAAGGGTTCTCCCTTTTTCTTGATTTTTCTCCCGTCTTTTTTTCAAAAAACTTATTTCAAGTAATGGCAAAAGTAAAAACATCTTTTTTTTGTCAAAATTGTGGTGCACAATCTGCCAAATGGATTGGCAAATGCCCCTCCTGTCAACAGTGGAATACCTACTCAGAAGAGATAATAGAAACGACATCTGTAAAATCATCTAACCGGCAAACCAGCAAACCTCAAACCAGCAAACCCAGGTTGATTGCCGAGATACAGTACAAAGAAGAAAAAAGATTTGACAGTGGTAGCATCGAACTCAACAGGGTGCTGGGCGGCGGCATTGTTCCCGGAGCTCTTATACTTGTTGGAGGCGAACCAGGCATTGGTAAATCTACACTCATGTTGCAAATTGCCCTGAGCATCAAGTCTAAAAGAACCCTTTATATATCTGGTGAAGAAAGTGAGATACAAATAAAAATGCGTGCCGAAAGACTGGGGTTGCTTCATTCTGAATGCTATATTCTGACAGAAACCCAAACCCGGAATATTTTTCATCATATCCGCGAATTGCAACCAGCAATACTGGTCATCGATTCCATACAAACACTTACTACAGAACATATCGAATCTTCTGCCGGTAGTGTTTCACAAATACGCGAATGTGCTTCTGAGTTTCAGAAATTTGCCAAAGAATCGGGCACACCGGTTTTCCTGATCGGACATATAACCAAAGAGGGTTCGCTGGCAGGACCCAAATTACTGGAGCATATGGTAGATACTGTCCTGCAATTTGAAGGCGACCATAATCACATATACCGCATATTGAGAAGTAACAAAAACCGCTTCGGGTCTACATCTGAAATTGCCATTTTTGAAATGCAAACTACAGGACTGCGCGAAGTATCCAATCCTTCAGAAATACTGCTCTCAAGTCGCGATGAACCCCTGAGTGGCATCGCTGTGTCGGCCACCATTGAAGGCATAAGACCTATTCTTATTGAAACGCAGGCACTTATCAGCACAGCTGCTTATGGCACACCCCAGCGATCTTCAACCGGTTTTGATACCCGCAGACTTAATATGCTTCTTGCAGTGCTTGAAAAAAGATGTGGGTTTCGACTCTCAACCAAAGATGTTTTTTTAAATATAACAGGGGGCATAAGAGTTGACGATCCTGCCATTGATCTGGGTGTAATCTGCGCTATTTTATCTTCCAATGAGGACATTGCAATCGAGGATAAAACATGCTTTGCCGCTGAAGTTGGCCTCACCGGAGAAATACGACCCGTTACAAAAATTGAACAACGAATCTCGGAAGCAGAAAAACTGGGTTTTACTGATATCTTTATCTCAAAGTACAACCTGAAAAGCACTGAAGTTAGTCAGTTCAGCATAAAAGTTCATAGCGTTACAAAGGTAGAACAGGTCTTCTCAATGCTTTTTGGATAAACCCTGCAAAAAATTGACTATAAAAGGTCTTCCAGCGCTTGCTTTAAAGATGCGAACTGAAATTGATACCCTGCTTTTTCCAGATTTTCCGGATAGGCAAATTGTCCGCCAAGCAAAGTTTCGGCACCTTTACCATAAAGAATGCGTAAGGCAAATCCGGGAACGCTAAAGAGATTTGGCTTGCCAAGGGTTTTGGCAAGAGTTTTTGAAAATGCGGCATTGGAAACAGGATGCGGCGCTGTAAAATTAAAGATGGTTTGCGAAGGTTGTTTTTCGATAATCATTTCTAATGCCCGGGCATAATCAACAATATGAATCCAGGATAAACCTTGCCTGCCGGTACCTAATTTTCCTCCTACTCCCAGTTTAAAAGGCAACGACATCTGCGGTAATGCACCACCCTCCTTTCCCAAAACAATACCGCTTCTAAGGATGTAAACCGGAAGCATAAATGCTGCTTTATTTGCTTCTTCTTCCCAGCGCTGGCATAGCGTTCCCAAAAAATCATCACTCAACTGATGCTTACTTTCTGTGTGATGACCCTCTCCGGCATAAATCCCTACTGCAGATGATGATATGAATACCTTGGGGCGTGTGCGCAAAAGTTTTAAAGCTCCGGTAAGCATCCTGGTTGTATCAACCCTGCTTTTCCAAATAATACGTGTATATCTGCGGGTCCATCGCTTTATGATGGGCGCCCCGGCCAGATTGATCAAAACATCATTCCCTTCTATCAAACCAGCAAGGTGCTCTTCTCCAAGTCGAAAATCCTTTCTCCCTATTCCTGATACTTCAAAACCTTTCCGGGCAAAATAATCACTTAAAAAACTACCAATAAATCCTGTCTTCCCTGTAAGTATGATTTTCATTTAAATGTGTTTTAATCTGTTTTTATTCTTTTTGTTCATAAATCCCGATATACTATTGCATTGAATATGATAGATTTGGCATACCCTTCAATCCTTTTTCTGAAAAATTACTATCAAAAATAAACTATTCATGAATATCAAAATTAAGAAGCAAAAAACCTGCAAAAAAAGTCTATATTCAACAATCTGCAATATAATAGGATGATATTGAAATTTAAACAATATAGTATATTCAATTGTTTTTAAATCACTTCACATATGGACATTCACGATTAGTCAAACGTTTTTAACAACACATTAATTCATAAAATAATTGCTTTAGTACATTAACTTTTTCCAAAAAATAACAAACCCTATGATACCAAAAACCATCATTGAGATCAAGCGGGCCATAACAATATTATTGCCGGCAACTTTTATGATCATTGTTGCCGGAAATGGTTCGCCATGAAAGATCGAATTACAAGCAAAAACCACAAATCACTCAATATCAATAAAGAAAGAAATTACCAACAATTGTACTAAAAATCATTTGAATAAGCTTTGAAAAGTATGTTTTATTATTTGTAACAATAAACATTCATTAACGTCAAATTAAAACAAAAAGCATTTCTGTATTTCGAAAATAATAAGTATGCAATTCGTAAACAAAAATTTTTTTATCAATGTTTTTTCGATCTCTGTTATCCTTATCGCGCTTAAATCCACACAACCCGCTACTGCTCAGGACGAAAGCACTACATGGGATCTGGAAAATTGCATTGACCATGCCTGGAATAACAATCTTCAATTGCAACAGCAAAAACTATCTGTAGACCTTGCCCGCGAGAACTTATCACAAAACAAAGCATCCAGATATCCGAGTTTAAATGCCAGTGCCTCTCATGCTTATAACTTTGGCAGAACCGTCGATCCTTTTACCAATCAATTTGCCACTGAAAGTGTTCAATCCAACAACTTCAGTGTAAATAGTGGGATGAGTCTCTTTGGAGGTTTTCAAATTACCAACAGCATTAAGGAAAGCGAAATGGAACTGGAAGCAACAAGATACGATCTGGAAAAAACTTATAACGATATCGCTCTTTCTGTTGCCTCTGCTTACCTGCAGGTGTTATTTGCCGAAGAACTTGTCAACAACGCCCGGAATCAGCTTGAGATCAGCAACCAACAAGTTGAACGAACCCAAAAGCTTGTTGATGCCGGTACCCTTCCCCGGGGGTCGTTGCTTACAATTGAGGCACAACAGGCAACTGAAGAGCTTCAACTGGTTAATGCGCAAAATCAACTCGATCTGGCATATCTCAGCTTGCGGCAAATACTTTTTCTTCCCGAAGATCAGGATTTCCGGATCGATAGCCCGGAATTAGAAATCGATCCACAGCAAGACCCTGATCAGTCGCCCCTGGAAGTTTATCAAACAGCAGTAAACCAGCAACCAGAGATAAAATCTGCTGATCTGCGCATTTCTGGTGCTGAAAAATCTTTAATGGTGGCAAAAGGTGGCAGAAGCCCTAACCTGAGCATGAGAGCGTCTTACGGTACCGGATATTCAGGTGCCAGTTTGGAAGTTACTGATGTAGTTCAGCTCGACGAACCGGTTCCCATTGGAATGACAGAATCCGGGGAGGTAGTATTCGGACCCGATTTTGAAACCCAAACACGTGTAAAACCTTTCTCTGATCAACTCAGCGACAATCTCAACAGAAGCATTGGCTTTTTTCTTACGATCCCGGTTTTTAATAATTTGCAAACCAAATCTACTATCAGCAGATCAAAAATCAACCTGGAAAATGCAAAATTACAAAGCAAGATTGTTCGGGAACAATTATTTCAAACCATTCAGCAGGCACATGCCGATGCCACTGCTGCCCTGAAAAGATTTACATCTACCGATAAAAATGTTCAGGCTTTGGAAGAATCTTTCCGCTATACTGAGCAAAGATTTAATGTAGGTTTGGTTAACTCGGTAGAATATAACGATGCAAAAAACAGACTTAATGCTGCCGAGTCTGAAAGACTACAGGCAAAATATGAATACATTTTCAGAATGAAAATCCTTGATTTTTATCTGGGAAATCCTCTTCGTTTGTAATTGCCAAATTAGCGATCAATGCATATAATAATATAGTGCTACATTATAAATCGAATTACATATAAAATAACAGATCCCTTCTGAGAATACTATCCAGGAGGACAAAAAAAAGAATGGAATGAAAAGAAAAAAAACAACCCGGTATGCCCTCATTGCAGTTGGAGTCCTTATCATTATTGTTATTGTGGCAAGGCAGGCGGGATGGATAGAAAAAAAGAATGCCATTAAAGTAACGGTTGAAAAGGTTGAAAGACGTAACATTATAGAAATTGTCAATTCCAGTGGTAAAATTCAACCCGTTACAGAGGTAAAGATTAGCCCTGATGTTTCTGGCGAGATCATCGAAATTTTGATGGAAGAGGGAGATTTTGTTGAAAAAGGAGATCTTTTGGTAAGGATCAATCCCGATATTTATGAATCGGCACTCGACAGGGTGGAAGCATCGCTGAACACCAGCAGAGCCAATTTGGCCAATTCAAAAGCCAGGAAAGCACAGGCAGAAGCACAATTCATCAACGCAGAGGCCAGCTTTAAACGCAACGAGAAACTCTTCGAACAAGATGCCATTTCGCAATCTGAATTTGATGCTGCCCGCTCCCAATTCCTGGTAGCCAAATCAGAAGTGGAAGCTGCCGGGCAAAGTGTTGTGGGTGCTACCTTTCAGGTGAAAAGTGCAGAAGCTTCCTTAAAAGAAGCACAGGAAAACCTCACCAAAACCAATATTTTCGCCCCGATGAATGGTACAATATCCAGACTTGATGCAGAACCAGGAGAAAGAGTTGTGGGGACTTCCCAGTTTGCAGGTACGGAGATTTTCAGAATTGCCAACCTGAACCAAATGGAGGTGGTGGTCGATGTAAATGAAAATGACATCATCAGAGTTAATGAAGGAGATACCGCTTATATTGAGATAGACGCATGGAGAAATGAAATTTTTAAAGGTTTGGTAACCTCTATTGCCAACTCAGCACTCAATGAAGAGATGGCTGTTGACCAGGTGACAAATTTCGAGGTGAAAATCAGAATACTTCAAAGTTCTTACCAACACCTGCTTGATCCTGAAAAACCTCATTTATCTCCCTTCAGACCAGGAATGTCGGCATCTGCCAATATAAGAACACAGGCACGAAACAATGTTCTTTCTGTTCCAATTCAGTCTGTAACTACACGCGATGCAGACCCTCAAAACGATACCATCCAAACACAGAATGGGCAGAATGATAGAACAAATGTCAACAACGAAAACCTGCAAGAATTTGTTTTTGTTTACAATGAAAGCGACCAAACTGTTACACTCAAAAATGTAGAATCAGGTATCCAGGACACCAATTATATTGAAATCGAAGATGGTCTTTCTACTGATGACAAAATAGTTACCGGCCCGTTCCGGGCAGTTTCAAGAACATTGAATGATGGCGATCTGGTTGAGGTTGTAGAAAGAAATAAACTCTTTACAGAATAAGTTGTTTATTTATAACTTTCGTTTTAAGTTTGAATTCATTTCTGTTAACCTTAATTAATCATTGATTATGAAACCTGGGAAATTTAGTTTTTTAGCAATTCTGTTCATGGCATTTGCTTCGCTCAGTATTATGCTTTCTTCCTGCAACAAAAATGATGATACAGAACCAGATCCCACTCTAAGAGACAACCAGGCGTTTTACGACCACATGAAAGACTGGTATTACTGGAACAACGAGATACCTGATATCGAATTATCAGATTATGAATCTATCATGGAAGTACTGGAAGCCATCAGATATACCCCTCTTGACCGGTGGAGCTATATTACCGATCTCGATTCATTTTTGGCATATTTGCAAGAATCAAGATTTGTTGGACATGGTTTGAGCTTTTCTTACGATGCACAAGGCGACTTGCGCGTAAATTTTGTTTATAAAACAACCAATCTCTATGAAAACGGGGTAAGGCGTTCATGGATTATAAGGGAAATTAACGGTAAAACCATAACCCCCGATACCAATGTAAATCAATTGCTTGGAAACGATGCAGAAGGTGTAACCAATGATTTTGTTTTTGAGGACCGGGAGGGAAATCTTGTTGAAATAACCGATATGAAACAGGAAATTATCATGAATACGGTTTTGCACCATGAGATCATATCCCTTGATGACCTAAATATAGGATACATCGTTTTACAGGGTTTCACAGAACCAACTGAAGAAGAACTTAAAACCGTTTTCAGTGAATTTGCCCAGCAGGATATTGACGAACTCATTCTTGATCTCAGATACAATGGTGGAGGGGCTACTGCCATAGCCAATACCCTGGCATCAATGACCGGGGGAGACGCGGTTCAGGAACAAATCTTCGCAAAATATGTATTCAATGAAAATAAAGCAGAGGAAAACAACAAGGATGAACCCTTCAATGAAGTAGAAACCATGTTGAATTTAAACAGACTGATCACCATCACTACCGGCCGAACTGCTTCCGCCAGCGAAATGATCATTAATGGTTTAAAACCTTTTTTACCAATTACCATTGTAGGAAATAATACCCATGGTAAACCTGTTGGTATGCTTTCATTCTCATTTGATGATCTTGCCATTGTGACCATTAATTTCCGAATCGATAATGCCAATGGCGAAGGTGAATATTTTGATGGACTACCGGCAGATATCCTTGCAGAGGATGATCTGACCAGAGAATTTGGTGATTTGGAAGAAGCTTCTCTGAAACAAGCCCTCGAATTTATTCAAACCGGAACGGTAAAATCTGCTGCCGTATCAGAAATCCCCTATGCGCAGCCCCATGAAAAACTCAAAGGTTTAAAACAGGTAATCGGAGCTTTTTAAAGAATTGGTAAAACAAAAGTAAGAAAACTTACAACAAATCTATTCCATCACCCTTTACCTCTTATTTTTTTGATCAGCAAACTGGTTGAATAACCCGGAAGGTAATCCATAGTAATGATCTTCCCTTTTTTTTCTTTTACAATATCGTAACCAACAATTTCTTCCGCCTTGTAATCACTCCCTTTTACCAATACATCGGGTTGAACCTTTTTGATCAGTTCATAAGGTGTATCCTGCGAAAAAAATGTTACAGCAGATACAAAGAAAAAAGATGCAAGCATCATAGCCCTCGACATTTCATCATAAACCGGACGGTCTTCTCCTTTCAGTCTTTTTACCGAATCGTCGGTATTTAAACCGATCAAAAGAATATCGCCCAACTCTGATGCTCGCGAAAGATAATCAATGTGCCCGGCATGTATCATATCAAAACACCCATTGGTAAAAACAATACTACTCCCCTTATCTCTCCATTTTTGTAAACGGGCAATCAACAATTCACCAGTTAAAATCTTTTGTTTAATAAGATCATTTTTGTTCATCTTGTGAAATATAATTATCTAATCTTTTTTTATAAATCCATCCCAGATAAAAATAAGCAAACCCGCCAATGAAAATAAGAATTAATGTTTGAGAACCATGCGCAATATAAGCATACGAGGTAGCTGATTCAAGCGTAATATGATATAATTCGGTAAGGGTTTTTATCACAATAAAATGATACGTGCCTATACCTCCGGGCACCGGCGCCACTATGCCCAAACTGCCCATTGACAAGATAGTGAATCCTGCATCAATGCCAAGATGAGAAGTAGAACCAAAGGCAAAAAACACAAAATAAACCATCAACAAATAAAAAAACCATATCAAAACCGTATACCCGTAAAATAATCCTTTTTTACCCAATTGCCTTATAGAATCAAGACCTTTGATAAAACCACTCATCAGACGCCTGATCTTAAAAATCCAACCTGTCTTTAAACTTTTGCTCTTCAGATAAAAATTTCTGGCAACAAAAAACAATACTCCTGTAATAATGAGTAATAAGAGCATTACCCATATTTTCTGATCAAGTAAAAGGAGAAGCGGCTCAAAAATGTAATGGGATAGAAAGTCTCTCAAAAATTGAAACTGAAACATTACAGTCAGGAATATCAAAAGCAAAAGTGTAATCATATCGAGCACCCTTTCTGCCACTACAGTACCGGCCAATGCATTGAAGGGTATTTTGGAATATCGGGAAAGGGTGGCACAACGCGTAACCTCTCCCAATCGGGGAACTACCAGATTGGCAAGATAACCCGTTAAAAGTGCGCAAAAGGTAATATCTGTTCGCGTTTTATAATTCATTGATTGTATCAGAAGGTTCCACCTCAGGGCACGTATATAATGACTGATAACTCCGGATAGCACAGAAACCAATACCCACCAGAAATTTGCATTTTTAAATTCTGTCCAAATCTTTTCAAAATTTTGATTGCGGGTAACCAACCAAAGAATCACTATACCAATAACCATGAATAAAACAATGCGCAGAATTCCTTTTATTTTCATGGATTGGGGTAAAGATAAAAATTAAACTTTGATCGGGTATATTCCTTTATTCAACAATAAAATGATGCAAACTTTTCCTTGTTTTTTGCCAACTTCCCAAAAAAATTAAATACGTAAAAATTCGAGCCATCTTTTTCAAATTATACGGTTATGATTATCAGGAAATACAATGGAAGGTTTCATTTTCTTTGCTTCTTCAAATTCCATCATTGCATAAGCCAAAATAATAACCAAATCCCCCTTTTGTGCTTTTCGGGCTGCTGGCCCATTTAAACATATCACACCACTGTTCCTTTTCCCTTTTATTACATATGTTTCTAATCGTTCACCATTATTCAGGTTTACCACATGTACTTTTTCATTCTCTATCAACCCCGCTTTCTCCATCAAAACCTCATCGATGGTTATACTTCCTACATAATGTAAATCAGCTTGGGTAACTGTGGCACGATGTATTTTTGATTTGAGTACCTCTATATACATTTAAAATGTTTTGTTTTTAACCATTAAATATATTGAATAACTAATGGTTACCACTTAAAATTTAATCTGAAAAAATTTTGATCAACATATTTTTCATACAATGAAAAAATGAAATAATCTTTCCGGCAAAATTAACCAATTATTATCAGGAATGAAAAAACATATTGTCAATAAGGCGCACAACACCTACATTTACGGCTATACAACCATAAGCAGCATTTACTTGTTGCTTGCCAGCAATTGGTTTCAATGTATCAGGTTCCACAATTTCAAAATAATCCAGTCGCATATCTGATTGCGAGGATATTTGCTTTTCAACATACTTTTTAAGTTCTGGTATACTTTTTTGACTAAAATTGTTTTTACACCACAACAAGGATTGATAAATAACACTTGCTCTCTGTCTTTGATCAGCCGATAAAAGTGTGTTGCGTGAGCTCATCGCTAAACCATCAGATTCCCTTACTGTAGAACAGGGAACAATTTCTACTTTCAGATGCTCCTGCCTTACCAAAGATCTGATTATGGCAAGTTGCTGAAGGTCTTTTTCTCCAAAATAAGCACGGTGAGGAGTGGTAATATCAAACAATCTTTTTACCACTATTGCCACTCCGTTAAAATGACCCGGTCTGTATTTTCCTTCCATAACAGATTCCAGAGAACCAAAATTATATTTTTCAGCAGGCTTCTCAGGATATATTTCTTCTACCGAAGGTTTAAAAAGATATTGACAACCGACCTGCTCCAACATTTGAACATCTTTTTCGAATGTGCGCGGATAACTTCGCAAATCATCGGGATTATTAAACTGCATTGGATTGATGAAGATGCTACAGAAAACATGATCATTTTCATTCAGAGCTCTTTTTACCAAATCTATATGGCCTTTATGCAGGGCACCCATGGTAGGAACAAAACCAATTTCTTCATTTTGCAAAAGAATCCGGGATACTTCTGCTTTAACTTGTTCGATGGTATCCAATATTTTCACTTTCTGTATCTGATTGTGGTTTTATAACATCATCCACCCATAAAAACGCAGGGATGAAGCGAACATGTTTGCGAGGGAAACACAAGCAACAATGAAAATAGCAAACATGGAGTTCCATCCAAATTTAACCTACAAATTTTTTAGGGATGAAATCAAAAAACAAATTTTTAAACAGATATTTTTCTAAAAAGTTTTATAGAATTAAAATTCATAAAATCAATTTGTTGCATATCAGAATGGCCTGCTCAGTTAGTCTGAGTGATGCTAAAAAGGTCGGCAAAGTTAAGCGAATAATTGACAAATAGTAAAAAAAAGTGTAAATTTGCATAAAGTTTTTACTAACAGTCAATTAAACGGATATATGGAAAAACCCAAAGTTCTTTTTGTACAACAAGAAATCACCCCTTACCTCAAAGAAACCCACAAAGGTCTAATAGGCAGAAACTTACCCGAAGGCATCAAAGAAAAAGGGAAAGAAATCAGAACCTTTATGCCGCGTTTCGGAAACATCAACGAAAGAAGAAACCAATTACACGAAGTTATACGTCTTTCAGGCATGAACCTTGTCATTAATGACACAGACCACCCACTTATTATCAAAGTCGCTTCTATCCAGTCTGCCAGAATGCAGATATACTTTATTGACAACGATGATTTCTTTAAAAGAAAATTTACCGTTGCAGATAAAGCAGGAAAATTATTTTCAGATAACGATGAAAGGGCTATTTTCTTTACCCGCGGTGTTATCGAAACGGTAAAAAAACTTAGCTGGGACCCTACCTTGATTCACTGTAATGGTTGGTTCACGGCACTTATGCCTGTGTATGTAAAAGTAGCACTGAAGAATATAGGAATGTTCTCTGATACCAAAGTCGTTTATTCAATTTATGATGACCAGTTCGAAGGTAAACTTGATGCAGGTTTATCCTCAAAATTCCAAACCCAGGGTGTCCCCGGAGAAAAAATTGAAAAACTTAAAGACCCTTCTTATATAAATCTTAGCAAAACAGCAATGGATTATTCAGATGGAATTATTTTCGGAAGCGAAAAAATAAACCCCGAACTGGAAAAATATGCCAGAGAATCCGGTAAACCTGTTCTGGAATATCATAAACCTGAAAACTATATTGCTGCATACAATGAGTTCTACGATGAAATTATTGTGCAGGAATCCGTGCTATCACAATAATTTTTATCCTAACTTTGCGTTAGCAAACCATAGAATAAATTCTTAGTGTAAATATAAAACATAACTGTTTTGAAAAATATCTTTAATCCCCGGCCATGTCGGGGTTTTTTCCGTTTAAAAACTATCTTTTATCCCCTTCTCCTTATTTCATCCATTCTGATCTGGACATCGTGTACAACCGAATTAGATACTATCGGTCAGGACCTTATTGACGGACAACTCAATGTTGATGCAACCGATACTCTAACCATCAGAAGTATTACTCAAACCGAGGATTCAGTGCCCTCCTCGCTGGCGCAGCGCAATTTGCTCGGGTTTTACAGTGATCAGGTATTTGGAAACACATTGGCTGGTATCTATACTGAAGCTATTCCTGCTTCTCCTTCCTTTGATATCGCTGGCGATCTACCCCCCGAAGAAATACTCATTGACTCTGTTGTGCTTAGCCTTGCAACGGTCGATTATTTCGGTGATCCCGATGCCAAACTCAATATAAATGTTTATGAATTATCCGACACCCTTCCCGAAGGGACCCTTTATTCCAACAACGTTGTTGAAAAATTCAACAACCCTATCAACCTGCAATCAGATTTTGACCTTCCCATGGATTCAATTTTTCTGGGAAATGATACCGTCAATAAAACAGCTCCCCACCTTAGAATACCCCTTAGTGAAGAATTCGCACGAAAATTTATTGACGATCCGGAAACCACTCAAAATCTCAATAGCAACGACGATTTCCGCGGATTTTTCAAAGGATTTTATATTGAAGCTTTATCCGTAAGCGGAATGGGTGCAATGGCATTCCTGGATGCAACTCAGGCACTTTCCAATATGATAATTTATTACAAGCACGATGGTGACACTGTTGAGAGAAGTTTTACACTGCCTTTAAACACACCCGAAAGCAGAAGATATACCCATTTTTCTAATTTTGATTATCAGAATGTGGCACCCGAAATTCAGGCTCAAATAGAAAATGAAAATGCAGAAATCGCTGACAGTCTGCTCTTTATTCAATCAATGGCAAACTTCAGAGTCAAAATAGAAATCCCTTTCATTAATGATTTCAATCTTCAGCAACAGGAAATTGCAATTAATTCGGCAAAACTCATAATCCCTATCGATGAGGAATTCCTGGATGACACACTCGATATTGCATCTGCTCTGATATTACTCAGAGGAGAAGAAGATCAGGACGAACAGGAAAACTCTGAATTTCTCAGCCTTATTGATCAGTCTCTGGGATCAGATTACTTTGGCGGAAACCTTGATGAAGATAAAATGGAGTACACTTTCAATATTACACAACATTTTCAAAGGGTCATTGACGGAAGCATCAAAAACACTCCGCTATTTCTCAGAATCAGCGGTTCAGTAGAAAATACTGGCAGAGCAGTTTTGAAAGGACCGGGAAGAACAAAACCATCCGAAAGGATGCGGGTGGAAATTAAATACACAAAACTTATTGATAACTAATTCATTTTAAAATGTGTGGAATTGTCGGATACATTGGAAAAGCCCAGGCGCATCCCATTTTAATCAAAGGGTTGAAAAGACTGGAATACAGGGGGTACGACAGCGCGGGAATTGCACTGCTTAATGAGACTCTCAAAGTTTATAAAAGCCATGGCAAAGTGGCCGAACTTGAAAATAGGTTGCAGGAAAAAGACCTGGAGGGAACTATAGGTATCGCTCATACCAGATGGGCCACACATGGTGAACCCAACGATGTAAACGCGCACCCACACTATAGCGAAACCAAAGAACTGGCGCTGATACATAACGGTATTATTGAAAACTACGCCTCCTTAAAAAAAGAATTAGTAAACCGGGGGCATCACTTCTACAGCGAAACAGATACAGAAGTATTGGTTCACCTCATTGAAGACATACAACAATCGGAAAGTGTTGATATTTTTGAGGCGGTAAGGATATCTCTCAATCATGTTGTTGGTGCCTATGCTATTGTTATTATAGACAAAAAGCAACCCGATTTGCTCATTGCTGCCAAAAAGGGTAGTCCTCTGGTAATCGGGGTGGGAGATGATGAGTTTTTTATCGCCTCAGATGCCACGCCCATTGTAGAATACACCAAAAATGTTGTTTATCTGGATGACGAGGAAGTTGCCCTGCTTCATCGCGGTGGTGAACTTAAGATCAAAACTATCCATAACAAAGACAAGTACCCGTATATTCAACAACTCGAGGTACAACTATCGGCCATCGAAAAAGGTGGATTTCCTCATTTTATGCTGAAAGAGATATTTGAGCAACCCCGCTCTATAAAGGATTCTATGAGAGGCAGGTTGAATGCTTCCAAAGGCATTGCCACACTCGGCGGAATCATTGACTATGAGCAAAAAATCCTGAATGCAAGGCGTATCATCATTATTGCATGTGGCACTTCCTGGCATGCCGGTTTGGTGGGCGAATATCTTTTCGAAGACTTTACCCGTATACCTGTTGAAGTAGAATATGCTTCTGAATTCAGATACCGAAATCCGGTTATTTACGAAGATGATGTGGTGATTGCCATTAGCCAATCAGGTGAAACAGCAGATACACTGGCAGCTATTGAACTGGCAAAATCAAAAGGTGCAACTATCCTTGGAATATGCAATGTTGTGGGTTCTTCCATAGCACGTGCCACCCATGCAGGGTCTTATACCCATGCAGGCCCGGAGATCGGTGTTGCCTCTACGAAAGCATTTTCTGCTCAGGTTACAATACTGGCAATTATGGCCTTGTCTATTGCTGATAAAAAAGGGTCTATTCCCAAAAGCAGATTTTATCAAATGCTGGCAGAAATGGAAGCACTGCCCGACAAGGTAGAGAAAGCACTTGAAGTAAACGAACAAATACTGGAAATATCAAAGATTTTCAAATATGCCCCCAATTTTCTTTATCTCGGACGGGGATACAACTTTCCATTGGCGCTGGAGGGTGCACTGAAATTAAAAGAAATTTCTTACATACATGCCGAGGGATATCCGGCAGCAGAAATGAAGCACGGACCTATTGCCCTGATCGATGCCAATATGCCTGTGGCAGTCATCGCAACCAAAAAGGGCTCTTATGATAAAGTAATCAGCAACATTCAGGAAGTAAAAGCAAGAAAAGGGGCTATCATTGCTATTGTAACAGAAGGAGATACCGAAGTAAGCAAAATGGCAGATTATGTAATTGAAATACCCGATACCGACGAAGCCCTTGTTCCTATCGTTGCCGCCATTCCTCTGCAACTTCTTTCATACCATATTGCGGTTCATCGTGGATGCAATGTTGATCAACCACGAAATCTGGCCAAATCTGTAACCGTCGAATAACTAATTTCTTTTCAAAATTTTACAGAAGAAAGAAGGACATTTTTTAATTAAGATCAAAAAACAACGTAGAGAAAATGAGTTTACTTGCTGTAGGTACTGTTGCATTTGATAAAATAGAAACTCCATTCGGAAAAACAGATAAAATATTAGGCGGTGCGGGCACTTATATCGCGCTGGCTGCCAGCCACCTAACCAACAACATCAGAATTGTTTCAGTTGTGGGAGGCGATTTCCCCCGGCGCCATCTGGAGTTATTACAATCCAAAAATATAAACATTGAGGGAATTAAAATAATACCAGAAGGAAAGACCTTTTTCTGGGAAGGTAAATATCATGATAATATGAACATGCGTGATACGCTGACTACCGAACTCAATGTGCTCGCCGATTTTGATCCGGTACTACCCGAGGCTTACAGGAAAAGTAAATATTTGATGCTGGGCAACCTTACGCCTGCTATACAAAGAAAAGTGATCGGGCAGATGAAGGTACGCCCTGATCTGATCTGTATAGACACCATGAACTTCTGGATGGACACTGCCTGGGACGATCTGCTTGAAGTAATTAAAATGGTAGACATTCTTACCGTTAATGACGAAGAAGCAAGACAACTTTCGGGTGAATACTCTCTGGTAAAAGCAGCAAAAAAAATACTGACCATGGGGCCCAAACATCTTATCATTAAAAAAGGAGAACATGGCGCCCTTTTGTTCTCAGGAAAGGAGATTTTCTTTGCCTCTGCACTTCCCCTGGAAGAAGTAATTGATCCTACAGGAGCTGGCGATACTTTTGCTGGTGGTTTTATGGGTTATATTGCCATGAAAAATGATACCAGCTTTAACACTTTAAAAAACGCACTGGTTTATGGATCGGCACTGGCAAGCTTCGCCGTGGAAAAACCTGGAACTGAAAAGCTAACTCAGATTCAAACCGAAGATATAAAACGGAGGCTTCAGCAATTTGTGAATCTTACAAGCTTTAAAATTTAACCCTTTTTTGTTCCAGGTTAGAAGTTTTTTCCTATCTTTAGCAACTTTTTCAAAAAAGTACCCGGGTGTGGATATCTTTACCTGTATAACTTGTTTGATAAGTTCATGAAATTTGATCAGTGTTCCTTTGTATTTTGATCTTCCGCCAGATAGATTTGTTTTCAACAAAACTTTAGCAGGTTGATCAATCAATTACCTGAGTTCTTGATAGGTAAACGTTTTCTTTTAATTTTCAATATAATAAGTCTCATTTATACATAATGATTGTTGGACCCTTTGCTCCAATATCCTCAAAAAATAATTAAAAATGAAAGTATACCAAACAAACGAAATTAAAAACATTGCGCTGGTTGGTGGAACCAAATCAGGAAAAACAACCCTTGCGGAATCGATGCTATTTGAAGGTGGCGTTATTAACCGCCGGGGATCGGTAGATGATAAGAACTCTGTTTCTGACTACAGAGAGATAGAACTGGAGAGACAAGCCTCTGTTTTTTCTACTGTTATGTATTCAGAATTTGCAGGTAAAAAAATTAATATTATTGACACCCCCGGCTTTGATGACTTTATTGGTGAAGTAGTGGCAGCACTGAAGGTGGCAGATACTGCTGTAGTTACTGTTAATGCACAAAATGGTGTAGAAGTGGGTACCGAAATTACCTGGAGGCATATATCAGCATTAAACAAACCTGCGGCTTTTGTCATCAATCAACTCGATCATGAAAAATCCAATTTCGATGAAACCCTCAGACAACTCAAACAGCAATTTGGTGATAAGGTTATTCCTGCTCAGTTTCCTGTAAATGCAGGTATTGGCTTCGACAGCGTGGTGGATGTACTTAAGATGAAACTCTTTAAATTCCCCAAGGATGGTGGTAAACCAGAGATCAGCGATATACCCGGAGGCGAAAAAGCAAAAGCAGAAGAATATCAGAATGCAATTATTGAAGCTGCTGCCGAAAGTGAGGAAGAACTCATGGAAGTTTTTTTCGAAAACGGTACTCTGACTCCTGAAGAACTTTCCCGTGGCATCAAACAAGGGATAAGCACCAGAACAATGTTCCCGGCATTTTGTAGCTGTGCCAAACATAACCAGGGTGTTGGAAGATTTCTCGAATTTGTCAGCGAAAGCTTCCCAAATCCCCTCGAAGTTGCCAAAGAAAAATCTACTGAAGGTAATGATCTGGAAATGAATCCTGATGCACCAGCCACTGCATTTATTTTTAAAACAGCTATTGAACAACACTTAGGAGAAATTTCATTCTTTAAAGTATATGATGGTATAGTTTCTGAATCCATTGATTTGATAAACAGTGCAACAGAAAGTAAAGAAAGACTTTCGCAATTATTTGTTGTTGCCGGGAAAAATCGCCAAAAAGTAGAAAAAGTAATGCCGGGAGATATTTCTGCAACCATAAAATTGAAAGACAGTCATACAAATACCACCCTGACAACCTCTAAAAATGAAAGCAAAAGTGTAACACCGATTGTATTCCCAGAACCCAGGATCAGACAGGCAATAAAAGCAAAAAATGCTGCCGATGAAGAAAAACTGGCAGGGGTATTAAAAGAGATGAACAATATTGATCCTACTTTACTTTTTGAGCAATCTAAGGAACTTAAGCAGGTCATTTTAAGCGGACAGGGAGAACTGCACCTAAATGTTGCAAAATGGATGATTGAAAACCTCAGCAAAGTGGATATTGAATTCTACTCCCCCAAAATACCTTATCGGGAAACCATTACGAAAAATGCCAAAGCAATGTATCGCCACAAAAAACAATCGGGAGGTGCAGGACAATTTGGTGAAGTGCATATGATGATTGAACCTTATCATGAGGGAATGTCGAACCAGACAGAATTCCCCGTTCGTGGACAAGATATCCACGAACTGGAATGGGGTGGAAAACTCGTTTTCAACAACTGTATTGTAGGTGGGTCTATTGATGCCAGATTTATGCCTGCCATCCTCAAAGGTATCAATGAGAAAATGGAGGAAGGACCCCTTACAGGATCTTATGCCCGAGATATTGTAGTGAATATTTATGATGGAAAAATGCACCCGGTTGACTCCAATGAAATATCTTTTAAACTAGCCGGAAGAAATGCTTTTAAAGAGGCATTCAAAAATGCAGGACCCAAAATTCTCGAACCTATCTACGATGTTGAAGTAATGGTACCCGAAGAAAAAATGGGTGATGTAATGACCGATCTTCAGGGAAGAAGAGCTATTATTATGGGTATGGATGCAGAAGGAAACTACCAGAAGATAAAAGCAAAAGTACCTTTGGCTGAAATGAATAAGTACAGCACAACCTTGAGCTCTTTAACCAGCGGAAGGGCAAACTTTGGAATGAAGTTTGCCGAATATCAGCAGGTTCCATCAGATGTACAGGATAAACTCCTTAAAGCTTACGAAGCAGAGCAGGAAGAAGAAGATTAGTTTTAACCTCAGCGATTCCGGGCTTTTTAAAATCTTAAATAATGCCCAGATGCTTCTGTTTTTAAGCATTATCAAATAAAAAAACCACCGGATTTTGATCTAAACCCGGTGGTTTTTTACATCCTTTTTATATCAGGATAAATATGCTCTTTGAATACTATTACTCAGAAATGCCAGCAGCTTGCTGATCCCCAAAAAATACTTTTACATTGTGTACATCTATTTCACCACCCAGCGGATAAATACTAACCCAGTTATTTTTTTCTGATATCCAGCGGTTTTGACTGCTTATATTGATCATTATATCCGAAACACCCTGCTTTGCATCTAAAACAATGGAAAATCCACCGTTCTTGGTATTATCATAACCATAATTTACATACAACCTTAAAGGTTTGCCCTCCACATTGTTGGCCTCCATGAGCAAATAACTACCTGTGCGCCTTTTATCAAAGGGTACAAAGAAATACTTTTTCTTGTCGTTGTTCAAAATCTTTTCGCGCACATTGGAAACATCAAAAAAACCTTGACTGTAAAAGGTTTCCATCTCTTTACTTTTGGCAAAAATAGAATTAATCTCTCTTATTTTCTCTTCGCAGTATTGATCGCCAGGTCGATAAGAAAGAGCCAACTGATAAGCATCGCGGGATTGATAATATTGCTTTTGGGAAAAATATTTATCGCCCTCTTTCAATGCTTTATTATATTCGAAGACATCTGATTCATTGGTTGATTTTTGTTTTTCTGCTTTTTTTTGCCTGGAATTTTCTTTCTGTTGTTCTTGCGCAAACGCTTTTCTTCTCTCAAAATCTCGTTGTTTTGCAAGTTCTTCTTCCTCAAGTTTTTTCTTCTGTTCTTCTTTGTCTAAAGCAGCGTTTTTTTCTTTTTCCTGTTGCTTTTCAAGTGCTTCCTGTTTTTCTTTTTCACTCTGCTCTTTCAATAGCGCCAATTTCTCTTCTTCTTCCTGTTTGCGTTTGAGTTCGTCCTTACGTTTTTCTTCACGTTCTTTTTGTTCTTCCAGCAAAGCGAGTCTTTCTTCTTCTTCCTGCTTACGTTTTAGTTCCTCCTTACGCTCTTTTTCTTTTTGTAACGCCAAAGCTTTTTGTTCTTCTTTTTCTTTTTGTTCCTCAAGTTGCTGTTTTTCTCTAAGTTCGCGCTCCCGCCTGAGTTGATCTTCCTTTTGCTGCTTTTCTTTTTCTTTTTGCTTTGCCACCATCATGGTCTGTTCATCAAGCATTTGATTAATCAAACTAAGGCGATTTTGAGGATATGATTCCGAAGGTTTCAGACTTTGTGCAGATTGATAGTATTTTTTGGCATTTTCTAATTTTTTTAAACCAAAATAATTATCTGCCTTTTGAATGAGTTTGGCATATTCAGCATCAGTGTTGGCTCCATTTTTCTTTATTTTATCAATTTCTAAAACACGTTCATCAGGATAAGATTCACCAGGCATAAGATCGGCAGCCTGTTGGTATCTCAGTTTAGCCATATCATAAGATTTGCTCTCAAAAGCAGCATCAGCAATGGAAATTAAACGATTATACTCCCTTGTGTCATCTTCCTTCTGCTTTATTAATTCATCAATTTTTGCAATTTTATTATTGGCAAAAGAATCACCAGACATTAAAAGTGCAGCTTGCCGGTATTTTTGACGCGCACTTTCATACATCTCTTTTTTATAATCCTGATCAGCAGAGGCTATCAACTTATTATACTCAGACTGGTTTTTCATTCTTTCTGCCTTCAAGGCTTCTATTTCGGCGATTTTTTCTTTAGGATATTCCTTTTCTGGAAGAAATCCGCTGGCTTCTTCGTATGAACTTTTAGCCATATCTAAATTGCCTGTATCAAAATACATGTCAGCTTGCCTGATCTGCTTGTCATAAGAATCGCGTCTGCGAACCAGGTCTACCACATCACGGTGTATTTGGTTGGCCTTCCGTAATCGGGGTGAGGTTTCTGATTCGCGGAAAAAGAAACGTTTGATCTCATCAATATAAGCAATTGTTGACAGTGGGTCGTCAAAAAAGGAAAAATCAATCCCTTCTACTTCAGGAAAAAGTTCTACAGCAAAATCAAACTCAAAATAGGTTTCATTTGTATTTTTGCCTTCCAAACTTGTATCGAATGCCAGCTTTTTAGTAATCATGCCAGGTGCTGTAAACTCTGCAATATATTCGTAACCAATATCAAGATTAAAAGAAAACCATCCCTTATTATTTGACTGATCAGAATAGACAAGTTGATTATCAAGGTATACCTTTATTTCCGCTTCATCGATGGGGTCTTTACCCTTTTCTACAACCCCGGTAACATATAAAACCCCTTCATTCGTAATACCGGCATTGAGATTAGTGAAAGTAAACAACACCAAAATAAGTAACAAAACGATTTTTTTTGCTATTTTGTATGTTAATTTTATCTGATTATTCATAATTCCTATATTCATATCGAAAACCTATAGTATTACAATATTAGTAGTTTTTTTAACAGTACAAGATTAAAGAAAATTAAAGTTTTCTTAAATGTAGGGAATACCCCTTTAAAACAAGTAAAATGAACCCGTAGAAATCACCTGTTGCATGATAGAAAATCTTGACAATGAATGATTTAATAAACATGTTTGCGAGTTAAACACAAACATCAATAAAAATAGCAAACCTAAAGTTTCATCCGACCTTAACCAACAAATTATTAACGAATGAAACCTCCATGTGTTATTACACATAAACACTATAATATAATTATATACTATAATATTCAGCAATATGGGGCTCCATCATACCACTTTCATCAAATTATAAACAGATAAAAGATTTATCCTGTTTATACTCTTTTTTTTTATAATTTTGCCCCTTAATTTTCAATAATAGTCAGATTTGATTATCAGCAATTTAATGAAAGGATTCAGGTAAAATGCAAAAAAAGTACACAGAATATAAGCATTTAAATCTTTCTAAAATCAGCAAGGAAGTACAGTTAGAATGGGAAAAATCCAAGGTTTTTGAAAAAAGCCTGGAAAACAGAAAAAATCATACACCCTGGGTATTTTATGAAGGACCACCCTCGGCCAATGGATTACCAGGCATACATCATGTAATGGCACGGGCTATAAAAGATATTTTTTGCAGATACAAAACCCAAAAAGGTTTTTATGTGAAAAGAAAAGCAGGATGGGATACACACGGATTGCCCGTTGAAATTGGCGTGGAAAAAATGCTGGGAATCACCAAAGAAGATATCGGTAAAAAGATATCCATCTCTGAGTATAATCAGGCTTGTCGTAAGGATGTAATGAAATACAAAGATACATGGGATGATCTTACCAGAAAAATGGGTTATTGGGTAGATTTAAATGATCCATACATTACTTTCGACAATAAATATATTGAAACCGTATGGTACCTGTTAAGCAAACTTCATGAAAAAGGATTGCTTTATAAAGGTTATTCTATTCAACCTTATTCACCCGCTGCAGGTACCGGTTTAAGCACACACGAACTTAATCAGCCCGGATGCTATCGCAATGTAAAAGATAATTCGGTGACTGCACAGTTTAAAATTGTTCGCAATGAACAATCTGAATTTTTATTTGACAACAAAGAAAAAGAAATTCACTTTTTGGCCTGGACAACCACGCCCTGGACTTTACCCAGCAATACCGGCCTGGCAGTAGGAAAAAACATTGACTATGTAAAAATAACTACTTTCAACCCATACACCTTTAAGAAAGTTCATGTGGTTATGGCAGAAGAACTTTTAAACAAATACTTTGATCCTAAAACAAAAAATAACGACCTTGATAAGTATAAAGAAGGAGACAAAAAAATACCATGGAAGATCGATAAGAAGTACAAAGGAAAAGAGTTTGAAAATATACGGTATGAGCAATTGATTTCCGCAGGCATTCCTGCATACGGTGATTCGTTCAGGGTTGTAATTGGTGATTTTGTAACTACAGAAGATGGTACCGGCATTGTACATATTGCTCCCAGTTTTGGCGCCGATGACTACAAAGTAGGCAAACAATATGGATTGGGAGCCCTTACTATGGTAAACAAGCAAGGGAAATTTATTGATGAAATGCCGGAATTTGGCGGACGTTTCGTAAAACCCGAATATGATCCGGATTTCGATCCTGCCAGCGACAGACCTGTTGATGTTGATATTATCATTAAACTAAAGACAGAAAACAAGGCTTTTAAAGCTGAAAAATACGAACACTCTTATCCCCATTGTTGGAGAACAGATAAACCCATACTTTATTATCCGCTCGACTCCTGGTTTGTACGTACTACATCACTGAAAGACAAGATGATAGAACTCAACAATACCATTCAGTGGAAACCCGCTTCCACCGGAACCGGCAGGTTTGGAAACTGGTTGGAGAATCTACAGGACTGGAATCTGAGCAGATCAAGGTATTGGGGCGTACCCTTGCCGGTGTGGGTAAGTGAAGATCAGGAAGAGCAGATTTGTATCGGGTCGCTGGCACAACTCAAGCAGGAATGCGAAAAGTCGGTTAAAGCGGGATTCATGAAATCCAACCCTCTGGAAAACTTCAAAGAGGAGGATATGAGCGATGAGAATTACAACCTTTTTGATATGCACAGACCTGACGTGGACCAGATAGTGCTGGTATCCTCCAAAGGCAAAAAAATGTACCGCGAGCAAGACCTGATAGACGTTTGGTTCGACTCCGGTGCTATGCCTTATGCACAGTATCATTACCCTTTTGAAAACAAAGATGTTTTTGATAAAAATTTCCCCGCCGATTTTATCGCTGAAGGGGTAGACCAGACAAGAGGCTGGTTCTTTACCTTGCATGCCATTGCCAGTATGCTCTTTGATTCTGTAGCATTCAAAAATGTGGTTTCCAACGGTTTGGTTCTCGATAAAAACGGAAATAAAATGTCGAAAAGACTGGGCAATGCTGTTGATCCTTTCAAAACCATCGAAAAATACGGTCCTGACGCCACCCGCTGGTATCTCATAACAAATGCCCAACCCTGGGACAATATCAAATTTGACCTGGATGGTATTGCTGAAGTTCAACGCAAGTTTTTCGGCACACTCTACAACACGTATGCTTTTTTTGCACTCTATGCTAACATTGACGGATTTGAATATAATGAAGAAGAAATTGAACTACAGAACCGACCAGAGATAGACCGTTGGATATTATCCGAACTCAATACGCTGATCAAAAAAACAGATACATACTATCAGGATTTTGAACCTACCCGCGCCGGAAGACTTATACAATCTTTTGTTGATGAACACCTGAGTAATTGGTATGTCAGACTATCACGACGAAGATTCTGGAAAGGAGATTATTCTTCTGATAAGATATCTGCATACCAGACACTTTACAAATGCCTGGAGGTGGTAAGCCAACTATCTGCACCCATTGCACCTTTTTTCAGCGACCGGTTATTTAAAGACCTGAATTCAGTATCCAAAAAATCTGAAGCCAGTTCTGTGCATCTGACAGATTTTCCTGTGGCAGACAATTCCTTCATAGATACTGACCTGGAAGAAAGAATGCAACTGGCACAAATGATCTCATCTTTGGTGCTGGGATTGAGGAAAAAAGTAAACATAAGAGTTCGCCAACCCCTTCAGAAAATAATGGTGCCGGTGCTTGATGAGAAATTCAAACATCAACTCGAAGGAGTAGAACAACTTATTTTATCTGAGGTGAATGTGAAAGAACTGGAATACCTGACAGACACATCGGGCGTATTGGTGAAAAAAATAAAACCAAACTTCAAAACGCTTGGCCCCCGTTATGGCAAACTCATGAAAACCATTGCTGCCCGTATCTCCGCTTTTGACCAAAAGGAAATAGCAAAATTAGAAGAAAAAGGAGAGTATATTTTTGAATTGCAAGGACAGGAAATAAAACTTACCAGTGCCGATGTTGATATCCTTTCGGAAGATATTCCTGGTTGGCTGGTTGCCAGTGAGGGCAAAATAACCGTTGCCCTGGATATCAATATTACAGAAAATTTGAAGCAGGAAGGCATAGCAAGGGAACTAATCAACAGAGTCCAGAATTTGCGCAAAGAAAAAGGACTTGAAGTTACCGATCAGATTAAATTGTTTGTGCAAAAACAACCACAGATTAGTGATGCAATAATCAGCAATAATGAGTATATTTGTTCTGAAACTCTCGCTGTAAATCTGTATTATGTTGAAAATATAGAAGATCAAAAAGACAAAACCGAGGTTGAAATTACAGATGATGTAAAAACATTTGTAAAAATTGAAAAAACAAATCATTCAATTAATTAATATATATTATGGAAAATAAGCAAGAAAAAACCCGTTATTCTGATGAGGAACTAATGGAATTTAAAGCTATCATCATGAAAAAACTTGATGAAGCACGGGCTGGGCTTAAGATTCTTACCGAAGCTTATACCACGCAAAACGCTAACGATACTAATGATACATCCCCTTCATTCAAAATTCTTGAAGAAGGTTCGCAGGTTCTTTCCAAAGAAGAAAATAGCCAACTGGCTGCCCGTCAGCAGAAGTTCATCCGGGATCTGGAAAATGCACTCATTCGCATTGAAAACAAATCATATGGTATTTGCAGAGTAACAGGCAAACTGATCTCAAAAGAAAGATTAAGGAGCGTACCGCATGCCACCATGAGTATTGAAGCAAAACTAAACCAACACATCAAAAAATAGATGCAGCGCTTCTCTGTGAAAAAAAAATACATTCCCTGGATCGTTGTTTTTATCATTCTCCTGCTCGATCAAACAAGCAAGATCATTGTAAAAACCAATATGCTCCTGTATGAGAATATACCTGTTTTTGGAGATTGGTTCAATATCTATTTTATCGAAAATGAGGGAATGGCTTTTGGCATGCAATTCGGAGGCGAATACGGAAAACTTTTACTGAGTATCTTTCGTATTATTGCTGTTACATTTATTGGATGGTATATTCATAAACTCATCAGAGAAAATGCTCCCAAAGGATTGCTTATTTGTATCTCCATGATCATGGGCGGAGCAATAGGAAATATCATCGACAGTGCCTTTTACGGAATGATCTTTTCTGAAAGCTTTCCATACCGGATGGCAGAAATGTTTCCTCAGTCAGGTGGATATGCAACTTTTCTTCATGGAAAAGTAGTTGATATGCTGTATTTCCCTGTTATTCAAGGCAGCTGGCCCGGTTGGTTTCCCATATGGGGCGAAAGAGAATTTATTTTTTTCAGACCCGTATTCAACCTCGCAGATTCATCGATAACTATTGGGGTATTTATCCTGCTCATCTTTCAAAAAAAGTTTTTTGCCTTCGAAAAACAACAAAATAATAAAGATCATGGGCTGGAATCAGAACCTATTTAAAAACTCTTCAATTTTTTTACTGAGCTTCTGTAAATAGCAAATTTTTGATTGTTTTGAAAGAAAAAATAAAAAATTGTATGAACAGTCATACGATTTTTTTTAAACAAAAAACTTTTTGCATATGTGCTTGTTTGATTGTAAAAGTAAAATTTAAATTTTAAAACATATGTGGAAAGAAGAAAACAACAAGTTAGTTCGTAACTTTCAATTTGATAATTTTATTGAAGCATTTGCCTTTTTATCTAAAGTGGCTATTCTGGCAGAAAAAATGAACCATCATCCTGAAATTTTCAATGTTTATAACAAGGTAAATATTAGCCTGTCTACTCATGATGCCGGCGATATTGTAACAGATAAAGACAGAAAACTTGCAGAGGAGATTGATAAAGTTGTCTGATATTTTTTTTATGTTTTCAGTTAGCCAATAGAAATTTTCAATACCAAAACATTTCTGATTGTTAGCAATCTGAGTTGTATCATAATGCTAAAATATTATTGCCTGGTAAAAGTATGACAAACAACTCAGCTGCAATGAGCTTACATTCATGTGCATTGGAGTGTCGGAATTTTTAATTTTTACTGTTAAAATCAAAACATGGATCGCCGCTTTCAAACAATTTTTTACCTGCTGATTCTCTGTCTGCATTTTCCTTTACATGCCCAGGAAAAAAAAATAGAACGAGAGAAGCTTGTAAGACAATCCAAAGTTCCCCCAAACGCATTGGAGTGGATTTCAACATCTTTTGATTCTCCCCAAAAAGTTAAGTGGTATCATGAGATATCTGGTGAAGGGATCAGCTATGAGGCAAAATTTAAACATCAAAAATATAAGTATAGCGTTAAATTCGACACCACAGGTACCATAAAAGATGTTGAAAAAATAATAAGAATCAAAGAAATAGAAACCAATGCCAGAAAATCAATTACAAACTATTTTGAAGAAAATTATGATAGGTTTAAAATTTTAAAAACTCAGATTCAATACACTGGTTTATCTGAAAATCTGCAGAAGATGATTATCGGTAATAAGGATAAAGAGTTAGAAGAGTTAGAAGAGTTAGAAAAACTGGATATAACTGTGAAATATGAAATCGAATACAGGGGTAAAACAAAAACCGAAGACAGACTATGGGAAGGACTGTTTGATATACAGGGCAAATTATTGTCTAAAAGAGTGATAGTCCTGCAAGAAAATTTTAATGTAGAGTACTAATTTTTATTGCAAACTCCCTTTGAAAATAATAAATAAACCTGCATAAAGGATTTTTCCTTTTATGCATATATGTTGTATCGTACTGTGAAATTAATGTTGTTTTTAACAGTGTATAAAGTTTTAACTAGCAATGTTGAATTTTAAATTAACAAGTAAAGAATGTCATCAATGATGAAGAGTATGCTGTTTCGAAAAAATAATCCATTCCTGATTAACTTGCTGATCTTAACAGGTAATATTCTTTTTTTTTCTCCTTTTGCAAAAAGTAACGGTATTGGAAGTGCCGCTGAAATATCTATTGGATACAGTATTAATAACAACTGGAGTATGGCATCTAAAATAGAATCTTCTCATAACCTCTACAGTTTTGACGAAAAAACAAATGATTCTTGGAACTATAATTACCAGGGTACAGATATCCAGCTATTTATCAATCGCAGTATCAATCCCTTTTGGCGTTTAGCATTGGGATACCAGCTGGGCACTGAACCCGGAAGCATTTCTAAAAATCGTACTATACAACAATTGACTTACAGCAGAAAACCAGAAGGGATTTTATTCGGACACCGGATGCGTACCGATCAGACATACTACACCGATGATTCACCTCAATTCCGGTTGCGATACAGATTTTTATTGGAGATACCTTTGCAAGGTCTGGCAATTGACCCCCGTGAATTTTATCTTATAACATCAGATGAACTAATTTTTGAACTTCAAAATAGTGATGTTGAACTGGAAAACACACTAGCTTTGTGGCTGGGTTATCAGTTTTTGAGTGGTAATGAATTGCAGACTGGTGTTGATTATATTACAGATTCCGGAAACAATCAAAAGATATGGTTAAGAATAGCTATAAACCTGAGATTATAACTAAACACCATTCCATAAAGTATTTAAACCAGGTATTATTTTTGGAAAGCAAAATGAAATTGTCGTATTAATGCATTATAGGGAAGTTTGGACTTGCAATAACATTATTGTCTGTATTTCTTTTAACATTTTCCCCTTTATTTTGTTAGTAACAACGTCTTAAAAATGGTTTATCACTCCAAGTAATTTTAACCATTATATGATATCACATTTAATATAAAAAGAAATTCTGAATATTTTAACTCATATAGTATTAACGCAGGAATTGATTGTAAACAATGACTATTAGAGAATTTGAACAACTTCAATCAGAAAACCCGGCTTTTATGCTTTACTTTCATAATGATACCTGTGGAGTTTGCAAATTTCTTTACCCCAAAGTGGAAAACCTCTTGAATGACAAATTTCCAAATATAAAACTTATAAGGGTATCAGCTCAAGAAAGCCGTGAACTGGCAGGACAACTAAGAATGCTTAGCGTACCAGGTATTTTACTTTTTCTGGAAGGAAAAGAATTTCTGCGCAGTAATGGTATGGTCTCTATCGATCAAATGGAATCACAAATACGCAGACCATACACCCTTATGTTCGACTAATTTTGCCTTAATATTATCCATCCGCAACATTTAACATTTTATTAACGGTACTCATGTAATAAAACATTTGTTTCGAAGACTTATAGCACATATTCGTATTCATATTAACCCAAACAACCATTTTATGATAGAGGTAAGCAATTTAGTGAAGGAGTTTCCACTCAACAAAAAAC
>CAYPFV010000011.1:0-38766 GCA_964410015.1 uncultured Bacteroidales bacterium | reverse complement strand
AAGTTATGTCGAGATCATTGTTTACTCTGTCAAGCATTTGAATATCTAATCATGAGTCCACTCCGAAAACTTGTTTTCGGCAAATCTTTGTTCATTTTCTTTTTTTAAACATATTGATTATCAGAATTTAACATCTGTGTAAATCTGTGTAATCTGTGGATAATTGATTTTTCAGAGTGGACTCAATCATTAAATTCATTTCAGTTAGTAAAATCGTTGGACAATGACTTTGTTGTATTGGACTCATCATTTTTTAGGGACGTATTAAAACAATAGGTCTGATTCCACCAGACAACAACGATCCGGGAGGGTCAAAACCTTGCACAAAACCCATTACTCGCTATAATACAACCTTTTAACACGCGATGCCACAGAAGTATAAACTTCATAGGGAATGGTATGCATTATTTTTGCTATTTGTTCCACGGGAAGTTGTTTTCCGAAAACCTCAACTTTATCCCCCTCTTTCACATCTAACCCAGATACATCCAATGTGCACATATCCATTGAAATATTTCCCAAAAAAGGCGCTTTTTGCCCATTTACAAGTAAATATCCATTCAACATGTTTCGTCTTAATCCATCAGCATATCCCAAAGGTACAATTGCAATTTTAGTGTCTTTGATGGTTTTACCAGAGCGGTTGTATCCTACTGTTTCGCCTGCTTTAACGGTTTTGATCTGTGAAACCACCGAGCGAAATGTCATAACCGTTTGTAACATTTTACGCATCTTTTCATTACGATCTACACCATAGAGTCCGATTCCTAATCGTACCATATCGAGTTGCATTTCAGGAAATCGAGTTATAGCGGATGTGTTGGCAATATGCTTCAGGAATTTATATTTCAGATGATCTGCAATTGTTTTACAAATAGTATCAAACAAATTAAACTGATATTGGGTAAAATGGTCAAACTGTTCCTGATCGCTTGCAGCGAAGTGAGAGAAGACAGATGCCACTTTTATTTGCGGATGATCTGCAAGCATTTGAAGAAGCTGGGGTATCTCTTCGGGTAAGAACCCAAGGCGGTGCATCCCTGTATCTACTTTGATGTGTATGGGAAAAGGTTCTCCGAAACTTTGGCGGTCAGCAGCAAATTGTGCAATTCGTTTCAAAAGGGGCAAGGAATATATTTCAGGTTCAAGATGATATCTGAATAGAATTTCCAGGTTGCTTAACTCAGGATTTAATACCAGTATGGGTAAAGTAATACCAGCATTTCGCAACTCTTTTCCTTCATCGGCAAAAGCAACCGCCAGATAATCCACACGATGGTATTGCAAAACCCTGGCAATCTCGTAACTTCCGCTTCCGTATGAAAATGCTTTTACCATGCACATGATTCGGGTATCATTTTTCAAAAGGTTTTTGTATACATTCAGGTTATTGATCAGGGCATCGAGGTTGATTTCCAGTAGTGTCTGATGATCTTTTTGCTGGAGCAGGTCGATAATCTTTTCAAAACCAAAATCCCGTGCACCTTTTACCAAAATCCCCTGATTTCGAAAAAGGGCAGAATCAAATCTGGCAATGAAATCATCTGTACTTTTATAATGAAAGGTTTCAATACCAGTAAAACAGGAAGCATCCTTTTGTAAGTTTTGTCCAATAGCAAAAAACTTATCTATATGATGTGCTTTCAGCAAGCCAGCCACTTCGTTGTAAAGATTTTTGGATTGCATACCAGTTTGGAGAATATCGGAAAGGATCACCACTTTTTTCTTTTGTTTTACCTGGTTTTCCATAAAATCGAGTGCCACAGACAATGACAACAGGTCGGAATTGTAAACATCATTGATAATTGAACAATCATTGATACCCTGCAACATTTCAAGACGCATAGAAACAGGTTGAAGATTTAAAACCCTTTTTTGTATCTCTGCGGCACTATACCCTTTTAAGATCAGAAAGATAATACAATGCATGGCATTTTCAAAAGAGGCATGATCAAAAAAAGGGATAGTAAAAAACATTTCACCTTTTCCTTGAACAAATACCTGTGTTTCATATCCAACACAGTTTTGTTTTGTCTCTTTTATCTGCATAAAAGACCCGGTCGTAGTTCCCCATTCATAAGTTTTTACATTTGGATGATATTGTTTCCACCGGCAAATTTCATCATGAAGTAAGCCATGGTCATTTCTGTAAATAAACCACTTTACATCTGTAAAAAGTTTTAGTTTTTCCCTGATTTTTGCTCTCCTGTTGAGAAAACCCTCATCATGGGCGGGTCCGATATTGGTAAAGATGCCAAAGTTTGGTTCTATGATTTTTTTCAGCCTCTCCATTTCATTTGGTAAAGAGATGCCCGCTTCAAAGATACCCAGATCATGTGCTGATGTTATTTGCCATACCGAAAGGGGTACTCCTGTTTGAGAGTTGTAGCTTCTGGGGTTTTTTACCACATAATGGTCGGTAGAAAGCAATTGAGTGAGCCATTCTTTTACGATTGTTTTTCCGTTGCTGCCTGTTATGCCGATAATGTGGTTTTGAAACTTTTTGCGATGCCAGGCTGCCAGTTTTTGAAGTGCAAGTAACGTATTCTGAACGTTTATGAAAGAAACATGTTTATGCAAATGAGATTCAACTGGCATTTCCGAAACCACAAAACATTTCACCCCTTTAAAAATAAGATCCGCAATATATTTGTGTCCGTTGTTTTTAGGAGTGACCAGTGCGAAAAACACTGTTTTGTCAGGAAACAGCAAACGCCTGCTATCGGTCAATAAATAATTAATTGACAAGTCATTGCCTGTATGACCTGTCAAGTAACCATTAATAGCATGTGCGATCTGTTTGGGTGAATACATTCAAATGTCTGGGATTAAACCATCGGATCACAAAAGCATATCCTGTGAGTTATCTTCTAATTTTTTCAATTCATCTTTATCTTTATCAGTATCTTCTTCGAGGGCTGAAATTTTCAGTGGGTTTTTGGTGATTTCCTCATATAATTTTCTGTTTCTGAAAATATCAAGCGCCGTATAAATTGCTTCTCTGAAGGATTCGGGAGAGGCAGTATTTTTGCCTGCTATTTCAAAAGCTGTTCCATGGGCAGGAGATGTTCTTATCACAGGTAAGCCAGCAGTAAAATTTACACCCGATTGGAAAGACATGGATTTGAAAGGGATTAATCCCTGATCATGATACATAGCCAGAATACCATCAAATTCTTTCAGGTTTCCTGATCCAAAGAATCCATCAGCAGGATAGGGTCCAAACGCCAGGATACCACTATCAAAGGCCTTTTTTATAGCGGGAATGATAACAGTTTCTTCTTCCACACCCAAAACACCTTTATCGCCGGCATGGGGGTTTAATCCCATGATGGCAATTTTAGGACGTGAAATTCCAAAATCCTTTTTCAAACTATGATCCAGAATTTTGATCTTCTGCATCAGAAGTTCTTCGGTAATCAGTTGAGGTACTTCTCTTAACGGCACATGACCTGTAATAACCCCGATGCGCATTTTCTGACTAACCATCAGCATCAGAAAATCATTGGTATCAAATTTACCCCCCAGATATTCAGTATGCCCCGGGAAGTTAAAATCCTTACTTTGAATATTTTGTTTGTTGATAGGACCAGTAACCAGCACATCGATCAAATTTTCGGAAAGATCTATTGTAGCTGCCTCTAAAGCCATATAAGCAGCCTTTCCTGCCACATCTGTGCTTTGTCCAAGATCAACTTTAATTTCCTGTGTAATCACATTGACCAGATTTATTTTCTGTTTAACTGCTTGCCCGGCAGATCTGATTACATTGAATGACATATCGTTAAGATTTAAAGCTTTGCGATGATAAGATGCCACTTTAGAACTACCATATAAAACCGGAGTAAAAAACTCAAAAATTCTGCTGTCTTGCAAGCTTTTTAAAATAACCTCATAACTAATACTGTTTACATCGCCATGTGTTATGCCTACCTTCAGAGGAGTTGTATTTTGGTCATGAGGATTTAACTCTTTCTCGTTTTCCATTTTTCAAATGCTTGTTGTTTTTATGAAGCGGCTAAGTTACAATATTAATCTGTTTTGCTATCGAGGTTGGATATAAAATCATACAGCAATCTTACCCCCGATGCTGTAGCTCCTTTTCCTCGATAAGAATTTGAGATATCAGAAAAGACAGTGGAGGCAATGTCAAGATGTATCCAGGGATAACTAACGAAATGTGCAAGAAACTTACCTGCTGTGATGGTTCCAGCTCCCCTTCCTTTGCCCAGGTTTCTGATATCTGCAATATCTGATATAATGTCTGCATCATATTCTTCCCAAAAAGGTAATTCATGTATTCTTTCAAAAACATTCCACCCGCTTTTTTCAAGTTTTGTAATGAATCCGGAGGCATTTTCGTGCATGGCAGCAATGGCATGTTTGCCCAATGCTACCTGAGCAGCACCCGTTAAGGTAGCAATATCTATAACCACCCGGGGATCATATTTTTTTGCATAAAGTAATGCATCTGCCAGTATCAATCTTCCTTCGGCGTCGGTGTTGATGATCTCAACAGTTTTCCCGTTATTGTAGCGAATAACATCTCCGGGCACCATTGCATCTTCTCCTGGCCGGTTATCGGTGCAGGGGATAAGTCCTACAGTATAAACCGGCACATTATTTTTGGCCAGGGCATACATAGCTCCAAACACAGCAGCACCTCCTGCCATATCAGATTTCATTTCAATTAAGCCATTTGTAGGTTTCAGGTTGATGCCTCCTGTATCAAATACCAGTCCCTTACCAACCAACACCACAGGTTGAGTTTGTAATGCATGATCGGGTTTCCATTCAATAATTGTAAAGGCAGGATCAGAAACACTTCCTTTGTTTACAGTCAGAATTCCGTTCATTTCCAGTCTTTCTAATTCTCCTTTACCCAAAACCTCAACACTGGCACCTGCCTTCTGACATAATTCGTGTATCTTATAAGCAAAGGTTGTAGCAGTTAAAGTGTTGGGCGGATCATTAACAAAATCTTTTGTGTAGCGCGTAGCCTGCTCAAGATTGCTAAGTTTGATGAGTTGCTCATGTGTAATATCATTTGACAGAACAACAATATCACTCAATAAAACCTTGTTTTCTTCCGGTATCCGATGTTTCATATATCTGTAAGAAGACAACAGGGCTCCCTCAAGAAAAGTCAGTATAATGAAATCCGGCAAACTTAAAGGAATAACTTTCAAATGCTTAATCTCTTCTTTGTTACAGAAAGTATTCAAATCGCTCCCTTTTTTCCTCAATTCCTCAAGGTTTTCAGGTTTTTTTTCTTTTGATACAAATTGTATGCACCTATAGTGAGTACACATATTGAACATAAAAAACTTTCTGCTTTTATCGTTGAATTGTTTTTTAATAAACTCTTTTTGATCATCACTTAAGGAAGATTGTTCCAATTCCTGAAGATCAGAGATAAGGTACAGACAGTTTTCATCTTTTTCCAGACTGTTTTCGATAAATAAATTCATAATAAGGTAATATTAAAAACAATGAAGTTAAATAAAATGCCTTGACGTTTGGTTTATTGATCATGAATAATGGTATATTTTTCATATTTTCCAACAAATATCCAAAACCCGGGATAATAATGCAAATAAAATATTAGATATATTCATGAATGATTCTATAAATTTGCATAATTATTAGATTCTGATCAATATCCGTTTTTTTATAGAATAAATATCCGCTGATTCTCAAACCATAGCTTGAGTTTTAGAAAAAACCGGGGATGAAAGCAGCGACAAAAATTTAAAAAATATGACTCATTCAACAATTAGGATAACCAAAGAATTTCGTTTTGAAGCCGCTCATGCATTATGGGGATATGATGGTGCCTGCCGGAATATTCATGGGCACAGTTACCTGTTATATGTATGTTTGAAAGGAAAACCGTTGTCTGATAAATCAAACCCTAAATATGGAATGATAATGGATTTTTCTGTTTTAAAAAAAATTGTAAACCAATTAATTATAGATGTATTTGATCACGCTTTGATGGTAAACAAAAACACGCCACACAAATCTTTAGCACATTCGGAACCTGCATTAGGAAAAGTGTTGTTGCTTGATTATCAGCCAACCTGCGAAAACATGGTTATAGATTTTGCAAACCGGATCAAACCGGAACTTCCGTCTGATATAGAACTATACAGTTTGAAATTGCATGAAACAAGCACTGCGTTTGCAGAGTGGTACGCAGACGATAATTAGTGCTTGCAAGAAAACACCAATTGCTGCGTTATGCCCGCCTTCAAAACAGTCATTTACGAAAAGTAAACTCCTGTTTTTCAGTGATCGAAAGCCTTGCACTTGTCGCTTTCTTGTCAAGCACATGTAAAAATAATGAATTTCCTTGCTGATACTAATTAGATTCTGGTGCAATTTTTTGGATTTAAAGATTGCATTAGCTATCTTTCAACAACCTGTCCAGTGATCCGGAAAACAGATGTGGGTTCTTGTGCATTGGAAGTAACGGTTACTGTTCTGCTGATCTTCTGGGCACGTGGAGCAATACGATACTCTATTTCAATAGTTCCCTCCTCTCCCGGCAAAACAGGTTCGTGCGGCCACTCATGAATTCTTGTACCACAACACCCTCTAACATTGGATAGTATTAATGGTTTATCTCCTTCATTGGTGAATTTAATATCCAATTTTGTTTGCGCTACCTGATCTGTATATAGTTCACCCAGATCGTGTATTTCATTTTCAAATTTCAATACAGCTCCTTCAGATTCCTGAGAAATGGCAGTGCCCATCCCCAAAATCACAGCCATAAGAAAAAAAATAATATTTTTCATAATCAATATTTTAAAATATTTATTTCAGTAATAAAGTTTTGCTTCTTTTAAAATTAAGTAAAATCTTTTGAAATAATACCTGTACTTAAGTATTATTAACAATGAAAGCAAGAATAATCAAAAAAAAACCCGCAAAATTTGCGGGTTATTTTCTTTGGAAGAAACACTAATGACATTTATTGATACATTCCACGATCTGATCAAGTGCTTTTTCTTTGAGAAAATAGAATGTTTTTTTACCGCTTCGTTTGGAATCAAGGACTCCTTTAGTTTTCAAAATATTCAAATGATGCGAAGCGGATGCCTGTTCAATTTTGAGTGCTTCATAAATTTCAGTAACATTCATTTTTTCCTTTTCTTCCAGCATATCAATGATAGCGATTCTCATGGGGTGAGCAATAGCACGCATTTTGCTGGCAGCTTCTTCCAGTTTTTTCGGATCCAGTTTACTCGTTGCCATAATCATTAAATTAGTTTGTTTGTTACTTTAAATTAATTACACAACAAATATATGAATATATTTTTCAAAATAAAACATTTTTAATAAAAATATTTATTTTTTTTATTTCAAACAAAACTCTTTTGTTCAGATCATTACAAAAATCACAAAACAAAAAGCATGACCTAAAAGGTCTATATTAAAAATATAACACAAAAATTATTGATCTATAACAAAAAAAACGAAGACCATACACTATAAAAATGGATGATTAGTCAAAGTATCAGATATTTTTGCGGTTAGCTACTTTGGCAGCAAAAAATTCTCTGTTCATCATGGCGATAAACTCAACCGAGATACCTTTAGGGCAATCAAACTCGCAGGCATAAGTGTTTGAACAAAAACCAAATCCTTCTTTATCGGTTTGTTCCACCATTTTATCAACCCTTTCGGCGGCTTCTACTTTTCCCTGAGGTAGCATAGCCAATTGCGATACCTTAGCGGAAACAAACAAGCTTGCAGAAGAGTTTTTACATGCGGCAACACAAGCCCCACATCCAATACATACCGCAGCATCAAAAGCTCTGTCAGACACTTTTTTATTGATAGGAATATTATTTGCCTCCTTTGTAGATCCTGTATTAGCATTAATGTAACCTCCAGCCTGGATTATTCGGTCAAATGCAGAGCGGTCAACCACTAGGTCTTTTATTACCGGGAAAGCTTTACTTCTCCAGGGTTCTATGATGATGGTGGATGCGTCTTTAAACTCTCTCATGTGCAGCTCGCAGGTAGTTGTATTCTGCAGGGGTCCATGTGGGCGTCCATTGATATAAATACCACAGCTTCCACAAATACCTTCGCGGCAATCGTGCTCGAAATGCACCGGATCGTCGCCTGAAGTGATAAGTATCTCATTTAAATAGTCGAGCATCTGAAGGAATGACATTTCAGGGGATACATTATCTAATTTATAATCTTTGAATTTTCCTTTGGTGGCAGCATTTTTCTGGCGCCATATTTTTAGTTTTAGTTTCATATCTATTTCATTAATATTTTATGATGATTATAAAAAACGTTTAAACTGGTTATTTATAACTTCTCTCTTTAAGTTCTACATTCTCAAAAACCAGTGGTTCTTTGTGCAAAGTTTCTTTTTTCTTATTTCCATTATATTCATAAGCAGACACATATGCAAACTCCTCATCATTTCTTTTGGCTTCTCCTTGTTCTGTCTGATACTCCGCTCTGAAATGCGCGCCACAAGATTCGTTTCTCTCCAGGGCATCCTGGCACATGAGTCTTCCAACTTCAAAGAAATCAGCTACTCTTCCTGCTTTTTCAAGTTCCTGGTTATATTCTCCTGCGGTTTCGGGTATTTTCAGGTCGCTCCAGAATTCATCTTCCAGTTCATCAATCATTTTAATAGCTTTTTCCAGTCCTTCAGCAGTTCTAACCATTCCGCAATGATCCCAAAGGATTTTGCCCAGTCTTTTATGGAATGAGGTAGCAGTTTGTGTACCTTGTATCCTCATTAGTTTATCAATTTTTTCGCGAACGTCTTTTTCGGCTTGGTCAAACTCAGGCATGTTGGTAGGTATTTTGGGTGTTCTGATTTCATCGGCCAGATAATCGGCGATGGTGTAGGGTAAAATAAAATACCCATCTCCAGAGCATTGCATAAGTGAAGCGGCTCCCAGACGGTTAGCACCATGTTCAGAGAAATTACTTTCACCTACAGAATATAAACCTGGTATAGTAGTCATAAGGTTATAATCCACCCAAAGGCCACCCATTGTGTAATGCCCGGCAGGATATATTCTCATAGGTTCTTCATAAGGGTTGATACCAGTTATTTTCCTGTACATTTCAAATAAGTTACCATATTTGTCTTCGATTGCTTTTTTACCCAGTTTTGCAATGGCATCATTAAAATCAAGGTAAACAGCCAAACCGGTATCTCCAATTCCATAACCAGCATCGCATCTTTCTTTTGCAGCTCTGGAGGCTACATCTCTTGGCACCAGGTTACCGAAAGCAGGATAACGTCTTTCGAGATAATAATCTCTTTCATTCTCCTGAATTTTATTGGGATGTCTTTTATCATCCTTTTCTTTGGGCACCCACACCCTTCCATCGTTTCTGAGTGATTCTGACATAAGAGTGAGTTTCGACTGATATTCGTTAAGAACCGGAATACTAGTGGGGTGAATCTGGATAAAACTTGGATTGGCGAAAAGAGCGCCTTTTTTATGTGCAGCCCATGCAGCAGAGGCATTACTACCCAATGCCAGGGTGCTCAGATAAAAAACGGTTCCATATCCGCCAGTTGCCAGAACTACGGCATGTGCCGAATGTCTTTCAATTTCTCCGGTAAGTTGGTTTCTGGTAATAATGCCTCTGGCTTTACCATCAACAATAACAAGATCGAGCATGGTTTGCCTGGGATACATTTTTACATTACCTTTGGCAACCTGCCTGCTAAGTGATGAGTAAGTACCCAGCAAACATTGCTGCCCGGTTTGTCCTTTGGCATAAAAAGTCCGTGATACCTGTACACCACCGAAAGAACGTGTTTCGAGCATACCACCATAATCGCGTGCAAAAGGCACCCCTAAAGCAACAAAATGATCGATTGTTTGTGTGCTTACCTGAGCTGCTCTGTAAACATTGGCTTCACGGGCTCTGAAATCGCCTCCTTTAATCATATCATAAAACAAGCGGTAATGGCTGTCGCCATCGTTTTTATAATTTTTTGCAGCATTCATTCCTCCCTGAGCTGCTACAGAATGTGCCCGCCGTGGAGAGTCCTGAAAACAGAAAACCTTAACATTATACCCTAGTTCTCCTAAAGAACTGGCAGAGGAAGCGCCTGACAATCCCGAGCCTACTACAATAATGTCTAATTTCTTTTTGTTGGCAGGGCTAACTAACCTTACAGAAGATTTATAATTTTCCCATTTATCGGCTAAAGGACCTTTTGGAATTTTCGCATCTAACTTTACCATGATATTATATTATATATTGGGTTAATTTTTTGATTATGAATAAAAAAACAGGAAATATACCGGAATAATAAAAAATCCGGCACTGATGACTATCGCATAAAGCGTTCCGATAGTTTTTATAACCGGGGTATATTTGTTATGATTGAGCCCGAAAGATTGAAATGCCGACTGGAAAGCATGATTAAGATGAAACCCTAAAATGATGACAGAAACAGCATAAAAGATTGAAACTACCGGATTTTGAAGCATTTCCCTAACCATGGGAAAAAAGTCAATTTTGGATTCGGCACCAGCATAAACATCAACCAAACCAATTTTAACAAAGAAAAAATGATATAAATGTATGATAAGAAAAATAAATATAACCACTCCGGTATGGATCATAAATCTTGAAAAACCTGATGTTTTTGATTTTGTGACTACCTTGTAACCCACAGGACGTGATTTTTTATTGTGCCACTCGATAACAAAACCAAGAATAATATGGAGCAGAAAACCAGCGAAAAGTAAAATCTCCACCACACGAATAAAAGGATTGGTAGTAAGAAATTCTACTGCTTCGTCAAACTTCGCTCCTTCGTCGCCTATAATAAGCAATAGATTAGTAGAAAGATGTGCAATTAAAAACAACATCAGAAACGCACCGGCTGCAGCCATAAAATATTTATGACTTAGCGAAGCTAATCGAATTCTTTTTTTGCTCATATTGATTGAATTTTAATTTAATGGATAAATATTCTTTGAGGTATAGAAAGCGTTGTTAAATATTGGAGATCAAATCACCTGATGAAGAATCTGAAGGAATAAAAAATAATTTGAATCTAACCATTGGCCTGGAGTTGATAATTAATTATGTCAACAAATGTATATGTTCTGTAACTCATTTGCAAATCATTTGGAAACATTTTACTTATTTGAAATAATTTTAAATAATCAAAAAATAATCATGTAACCATCCATTTTTAATGTAACTTCAAAAAATGATCGTGAAAAGATTTTCTTTTTAAAATTCTCATTCAAATAGTCAAAACCAAAAAAACAAACTATTATGTTTAGCAAAGAAACCTACATCAACCGTAGAACACAACTGAAGCGTAAAATACAAAAAGGGGTCATTCTTCTGTTGGGAAATATAGATGTACCCATGAATTATCCATCCAACATTTACCGGTATAGGCAGGATAGCAATTTCCTTTATTTTACTGGCTTAGACATGCCTGGGCTTGCACTTATAATCGATATTGAAAGTGGGGAAGAAATCATTTTTGGAAATGATATAAACATAGACGACATTATTTGGATGGGTCCGCAAAAAACAATAAAAGAAAATGCATCTGCTGCTGGTATTGAGAAAACAATGCCTGAAAGTGATCTGTATAAAACAGTTCAAAGTTTGTCTAAGTCGGGTCGTATTTTACATTTTCTGCCGCCATACCGGGCAGAAAACAAAATATTACTTCAAAAGCTAACTGATATATCTTTTGAAGGTCAAAAAAAGAAGTCCTCAGAATCACTGATCAGGGCAATTGTAGCACTTCGGTCGGTAAAAGAAGAACAGGAAATAAAAGAAATCGAAAAAGCTATAGAAACAGGATGGAAGATGCATACAACTGCGATGCAAATGGCAGAACCGGGAGTGTTTGAAAGAGAAATTGCAGGTGCTGTAGAAGGGATTGCCATTTCAGCTGGTGGTATGCTTTCTTTCCCGGCTATTGTTACCAAAAGAGGGGAAACCCTGCACAACCATTTCCATGGCAATAAACTTGAAATGGGCGATCTGCTCCTGGTTGACACAGGTGCTGAAACCTCTATGCACTATGCCTGTGATCATACCCGTACAACACCTGTTGGTAAAAAATTTTCTTCTTTGCAAAAAGATATTTACAATGCTGTACTTTATTCGCAAATAAGTGCTATTGAGATGATCAAACCAAACATCACCTTTCGTGATGTTCATTTGCATGCCGCTCTGCAATTGACATATGGTCTAAAGCAAATGGGACTTATGAAGGGAGACCCGGAGGAAGCGGTTCGGATAGGGGCCCACGCACTTTTCATGCCCCATGGTCTGGGACATATGATGGGGCTTGATGTTCACGATATGGAAGACCTGGGTGAAGATTTTGTTGGATACGATGAGCAGGTCAGGCGATCTGATATTTTTGGAACAGCGTTTTTAAGACTTGGCAGAAAACTTGAACCAGGCTTTGTTCTTACCGTAGAACCAGGATGCTATTTTATACCTGCACTCATTGATCAATGGAAAGCAGAGAGTAAATACACAGATTTCATCAATTACCAACAAGTTGAAAAACTGAAAAACTTTGGCGGCATCAGGATCGAGGATAATATTCTGGTTACAGATACCAATTACCGGATTTTGGGGAAACCAATACCTAAAGAAATTTCTGAGATAGAAAGTTTAGGATAAAAAAACAGGATAAAAAAAACCACCGTCCAGGGTTGCTGAACGGTGGTTTACCTTGGGGAGGCTGTCTTTCCTTGTGTAAGGATCAACACATTTTTTTACAATTATTGATCATGAAAAAAACGAAATACGTTTTTGATCTGATAGCTTTAATTATTCTCGTAGTTGTATGTTCTTTTTCTCAGCCGGATATGAGAAGAAGAAAGTGTATCATCTTTTAAAAATTCAATACCATTTAATTCGCACCAGTCATCAAAATTTTCACCAGTATTTTCAGAGTCCTTAAAATCGTTCATCAAATGATTCTCCATGCAAATAATGTCTCCCCGTTTTTTCAACAATTTTAAAACAATTTCTCTGTAGCTCATAATATAAAACATGTTAGTGGAATAAGTTTATTAAACATTTCAAATGTCTTTACTTAATTGGAGTGCATTCAATTGCTGCTGAACTTCTTTATAACTTTTAATGAGTTTTGAGATCAGCTCGCATTCTCGCGTATTGAGCAGATAAACAACATCTTTGTTTTGCTCAAGATCTTTAAGATAATTCAGTTCTTTGTTTGTTAGTATCATATCGATATTTTTTAATGAAAATATTCTGATTTGAATCAATGCAAATCTTCCATAGCAAAATTACTTTTAGCATTGAGCTTCAACAGCATGGAATTTACCTGATTTATACAGGTAAATAACGTGGTTTTACAAAAAAACAGGGTACAATTATTCAGAAAGGAGCAATTAATTCTGCTGATAATTTGCTATAAAGAAGATCAGAAGATTTTTTTCAGAAAACCTGAGTTTCTTTGCAAGAAAAAAGAGAAGACTTGTTTGCGTAAAAAAAATCCGGATATGAGGTTTGTCGGATAAAAAAATTAGCTGAGACATGGGCAGGATAAACAAAGGATAACTGCTATAAGATGTCTTGTATTTACATCAAAGAATTTTTGGCAGGCGCGCAACATCACCATAATGGTTGTGAAGAAAGCACGAAAACTCAGGATTTAATCGGATCAAACCCTTCTCCGTAAACACCCATAACGCTGGCAACCGAAACAAAAGCAGAGGGATCAATTTGTTTGATAGTTCTGAAGACCTGATTGCTTTCATATTTTCTGACCACAACCATCAAAATATTACTCTCATTTTTACTGTACCATCCTTTGCCATTAATAAGTGTAACGCCACGTCCAATATCATTAGCGATCTGCTCAGCGATGATTTCATATTTTGTGCTGAAAATAAATAACTGAACACTTTGACGATGCCCCATCAACACCATATCAATGGAATAAGCAGCTACTGCCATAACCACAAAACCATAAACCAACACCTCTAAGGATTGAAAAATCAGAAATGAGCTGGAAATAATCAATACATCCATATAAAGGATTAGTTTTCCGGGAGAGATATTTTTGTATTTGTTGATCATCATGGCAATAATATCGGTGCCTCCCGTGCTTCCCCCCTGAGAAAAAACCATGCCTACACTGGCACCTGCCATAATTCCTCCTATGATTGCCGACATAAATTTGTCATCAACTACAGGTTCTTTAATAATTTGCTGTAAAACGCTTAAAAAAACAGAGATTAAAACAGTACTATAAATAGTTTTAATGCCAAAAGAAAGCCCCAGACTTTTGATACCCAATATAATCAACACAATATTGATGAGAAAAAAGGTGATACCCACAGGAAAATCCGTTGCATAAAAAATAAGTGTACTTAAACCAGTAATTCCTCCACCTACAATTTCATTAGGAATGATAAACGCAGTCCAGGCAAGCGCGTTTATGAAAAGTGCTAATGTTATAACGATATAATTCTTAACGGAAGACAAAACAGGATTCTTGAATTTTCTGAACTTCATAAATAAAATTTTGAATAATGTAGCAATACACAGAAGAAAAATTCAATGCAAAATTAATGAAACCAGCATCCATAAAAAAAAAATTACATTTAATTTTCGATCAAATCAAACTGTAAAACTTTATAGGATACTTATACGTTATTAGTATTAAATAATATCCAAATATCTTTACTTGTAAAGTGATTTTTATTAAATTAGCAAGCAATTTAAGGTTTTGGATCATATATTGTTTTAAGGAAATAATTATTATAAAGTCCTATCACGAAGGTAGGTCAAAAAATTATTAGTGATAAGAATTAATTAAAGTTACAGCGGTATGAAAACAACAAAAATACTGAACAGATACCTGGTTGCATTCGTTTTTATTTTCTCTGCTATTTCATATGCCAGTGCACAACAAGGAAATGGATTAAATCTTTTATCTGGTGAATACAGCATCCTGGAAAATCAACCATCTTTTGGGTTGCAAATGGGCAGTTCCTTTACCAGTGGTGGTGGAGGACACTCCATGTTTTCGCAAAGTCTGGCACCACACATGCTGTTAGATGTAACCAAAGATTTTCAACTGGTTGTGGGAAGTGTTTTTACTACGGGCAACCTGGGCAGTAATAATCCGATGCAACTGAGCAATGGAACGGAAGCGCCACAAAGACTTAACTCCACCATGGTTTATGCAATGGGAGCTTACCAGATGAATCCACGTCTTACCATTACCGGAGCCGCCTGGACAGAACGCAATAATATGAATGCTTTTCAAAACCAAATGAATCCTCAGGCATTCAACACCAATGCAAAAGGAATCATGATGGGAGTGGATTATAAAATCAGCGAAAATCTTCGCTTTGGTGCAGAAGTAAACATTTCCAATGGCCAAAATCCATATTCACCCTATGGAAACTATGGTCATAACCCATTTTACGCTAACCCTTTCCATCAGAGAACACCCTGGTAAAATTTCTTCACATGGACTAACAAAAAAACGTGATAGAAAATCATCAGACACTATCACGTTTTTTTGTTTCAGCAATGAAACGGAACGTGGTTTTCAAATCCCATTTGCAATCTGGTGTTTAACCTTTTCAGGTTTGATTCTACCCATTTGCCTGCACAAATGAGAAAAGTGATCTTCTGTTTTTTTTCAGGAGTAAATCCACTTACCCCCTTATGTAAATATTATCCTGAAGACAACACAGGCATATATAATCATGGAATGCGAGACTACCAAAAACGATTTTTTTACTTTATAGAAAATCCAGAGAAAAAAACTCTTCTAAATGAAAGTATGAGGAGTCCACTGTTAAAAGTCAATTATCCACAGATTACACAGATTTACACAGATGCTAAATCCAGATAATCAGTGTGTTTAAAAAATGAAAATGAACACAGATTTGCCGAAAACAAGTTTTCGGAGTGGACTCAAGTTTAGGTTGATTCATAATAAGCAAAAAAGATGAGGGCATTTATTGGTTCATTTCCTGTTCTAGTTCTTTGTTGACCTTTCTTGAAATACGGATGGATACTTCGTACAATACATAGAGCGGAATACCCACAAGTATCTGACTAAAAATATCGGGAGGGGTTATTAATGCAGATAGGGTAATGATAAGAATAAAAGCTACTTTTCGGTTTTTTTTCATAAACTCCGGAGTAAGCAAACCAACCCTGCTCAAAAAATAGACGATGACAGGAAGTTCAAAAACAATCCCTGTGGCGAAGGTAACCATGGTTACAGTGGTAATATATGATCGCAAAGCAATTTGATTGGCCACCAGGTTACTAACCTGATAAGAACCTAAAAAGTTAATGGTAAGAGGAGCAATAATAAAGTAACTGAATGAAACTCCAAGTAAAAAAAGAAAAGAGGTTACAAACACCGCTCCCCTGCTGTTGGCCTTTTCACGTGGATGAAGCGCCGGTCTGACAAAACTCCAGAATTCATAGAGAATATAGGGGAAGGAAACGATCAAGCCACTTATTAATGAAACAATAATATGGGTTTTAAACTGACCGGCAAGTTCAATATTGATGATCTCAACCGGATTTTGGTTGATACATAAAGCAGGTGCAGAAAATCTATCGGCAAACCAGCAAAATACCCGGTTGGTAAAAAAATAGGGTTCTTTAGGCGCCAGAATCACATAATCAAAAAGGATATCTTTACCAATAAATGCAACTATACCCAATAGAAAAATAGCAATAACCGAGCGCACCAGATGCCCCCTCAATTCCTCCAGATGATTCCAGAAAGACATTGATCCGCCTTCCTTTTCATTGTTTTTAGTGTTTTTCTCTCTCTTTTTCAAAATGAATAATTAAAAAAATGAATGGTGAATTTTCAGAGAAGAGCATAATACAAAACCCTTCTGTTTTATTTTTCGCAAAATTAATACAGAATATAACATTGAGAAGTATTTGGAGAAGTTTACAATATATTTCTTAACTGCAAAATACTTTCCCTACGTTCAGACAACAACTAACAACACAATTTACAGATGTTTAAATTCCTGTATATCTGTTTATTATTTTAAGGTATTCAGATTAAAGGTCAATTTTCTTATGTTTCCCGGATTCAAATGTTAACAAGTTTTTTTTTGCGGTACAATCTATCCAAACCTTCTCAATAAAAAGCATTTCAGAAAAAAACATCGCAATACAATTAAAGATTTGTTTTCATCAAATCCAACTATTTATTTAAATTTGATAATGGTCAATGTTTTCCGTTCAAATATGAAAAAATACGCTTTGTTGTCAAATTTTTTGCAAGCAACGATTTATTCAAGGAATAAGTAAAATATTGATAATTTAAAAACAATTAAAATAAAACAGCATATCATTTATGGTCATAAACTCTCCCCTTATTCATCTTCCAGAAAACACTATTAACTCCCGGTCAAAAAGGTTTTTCTATGATTTTACTATTTCTGATCATTCAGATTTTATGTCCAGACTTTTAAACTGGGCAAATAGCAACTTTGAGACCATTACTTTTCTCAATTCAAACCAATCAGAAAATGATCCATACAGTTCTTATAACAAAATTCTGGCGGCAGGTATAAAAACTGAAATCATTGTTGATCATCAAAATCAGCAACCTTTTGAAATGCTGAAAAATTTTTCGGATCAAAACCAGGACTGGATATTTGGATTTATGACTTATGAGTTGAACAATAAGAATATCCAACAATCATGGGGATACGAACTACAAAAAACAGATCATATACAAATGCCCCTAATGCATTTTTATATTCCAGAAATTCTTTTTTTCGTGGATAAATCGAGCATAAGCATGGGTTTTGCTAATAATGGCACAACAAAAACACAGGCGGAGGATATTCTCAGAACCATTGAAACATTTCGCGTCTGTGATACCAGCGTCCCTCTTTCACCTCCTCGTATCAAACAACGTGTGTCGCGTGAAGATTATCTGAAAAACGCAAAAAACATACAGAAACACATATTGAGAGGTGATATTTATGAAATGAACTACTGCATTGAATTTTTTTCTCATGATAAGATAAACCCTTTACGCACCTATCTTGAACTTACACAAAAAAATCCTTCTCCTTTCTCTTGTTTTTACAAAAAAAGAGCGCACTTTGTAATGAGTTCTTCGCCCGAAAGATTTCTTGCTAAGCGAAACAACAAATTGATCTCACAACCCATCAAAGGAACCATCAAACGTGGCGCCACAAAAGTGAAAGATACTCAATTAAAGCAGCAATTACTCAACGATCCAAAGGAGCGAAGCGAAAATATAATGATTGTTGACCTGGTAAGAAATGATCTTTCACGCTCAGCAGAAAAAGGGTCAGTAAAAGTTGAAGAGCTCTGCGGAATTTACACCTACCCCCATGTTCATCAGATGATATCAACCATCAGTTGCAATCTTCATCCTAGGTGCCATTTTGCCGATGCTATTAAGAAAGCTTTTCCAATGGGATCTATGACTGGTGCACCCAAAATAAGAGCAATGGAGATTATTCATGACTATGAGATCACAAAGCGAGGATTGTATTCGGGAGCAGTAGGATACATTACACCAGGGAAAGATTTTGATTTTAACGTGGTTATCAGAAGCATTCTTTACAATGCAGTTAATAAATATGTTAGTTTCATGGCCGGTAGCGCACTCACCGTAGCTTCGGATCCAGAAAAAGAATACGAAGAATGTCTTTTAAAAGCAAGCGCTATGGCAAGTGTTTTAGGCAGTCAATGGTAAATTGCAATTGTACTTATAAATATAACAACTCAATGAGATTGCTTCCATAATTTCAGCACTATGCGCTTTGTTAATGTTTGTATTGATTTTTTTCCTTAGTGCAAAATCATTTTCGTGTGTGTGCTCTTCATCATGGATGTTTCATCTGTTTATAATTTGATTAAATAGGTCAGATGGAGCTCGCTAACAGTCTGACTGCATGCTTTACATGCCACGCATTATAATCATGTGCGTGTGTGTCAAAAACTTTGTCATGGCTCGGTTCATCTGTTTGTAATTTGATTAAATAGGTCAGATAGAGCTCACCATAACTCCGGTTTTATTTTTTTGTCGTACTACGCGAATTATAATAATCATCCGCGTGTGTGTCAAAATTTTTGTCATGACCCGGTGTTCATTTAAAATAATTCGTGATGTTATGGAAATTTGTTTCTCTTTTATTTAAATTCGTGGTTATAAACAACCCATGATGCCCATGTATTTCTGTTATTTTTAGAACCTTTAGATTCAAAATTTCGTAAGATAATTTTACAATAATTCAACTAAAAACCATATTAATTCAATCAAAAATCCGTCAAGATGGATCATTTTTTTATGAGGATCTTTTACTTATTAATATTTCTTCCCATGACAGCATTATCTGCCGGCAAGTCTGAAGGAGAACCCTCTGAAAGATTAGAGAAAATTTTCGAGAAGCATAAACTGGCAGGTATGTCAGTTTTAGTTGTTTACAAAGACAGTGTAATTTTTGAATCTCATCATGGGCTTTCAAATATAGAAAAGAAAATTCCGGTTGATGACTCAACACTTTACCGTGTAGCATCCATCTCTAAAGTACTAACAGCACTTGCTTTTATGCAGTTAGAAGAAAAAGGATTGGTTTCTTTGGATGATGATATATCTGAACTGTTAGGTTATAAAGTACAAAATCCTCATTCCACAGATCAGGTTATTACCCCACGTATGTTACTATCACATACTTCCACATTAAAAGATGGAAATGCTTACAACAATTTTTTATCCCTTACTTATGGTAACCCCATCCCGCCAAATATCAGAGAACTCATTAACCGGGAAGGTAAATATTATGCTGACAATTTATGGTTGCAGCAGGAACCTGGTCAATATTTTAATTACAGCAACCTGGGTTATGGTATATTGGGCACTATCATTGAAAAAGTATCACAAACCCGATTCGATGTTTTTGTAAAAGAAAACATATTAGATACCTTAAAAATTACAGGAAGTTTCAATGTTGGTGATATTGGAGACCCCTCGGATTTGGCTGTATTATACCGCAAACCCAAAGGCAAATGGACTCCTCAGGCAGATTATTATCCTTATGGAATGCCCGACCAGGAAAAATACAAAAACTACAAAAACGGAACAAACGGATTGATTTTTGCCCCTCAGGGAGGGTTAAGAATCAATGCCAGAGACCTGGCAAAAATCATGATTATGCTCATGGATGAGGGAAAGTATAAAAACATACAGATTTTAAAACCAGAAACCCTGAAAGAAATGTACCAGATTCAATGGTTATACAATGGCATGAATGGAAATACAAACTACAACCTATTTAATGCATGGGGTTTAGGTATCCATTTGATAAACGAATTGGAACTGGGTGAAAATATTTTACCCACCAAAAGCCTTAAAGGGCATTCGGGTGAAGCTTACGGTTTAATTTCAGATATGTATTTTCATGAAAACCCTGATTTTGGTTTTATCTTCATAACCAATGGCAGTGCCGTACCTTTTGAAACCGGCGACAGGTCTTCCTTTTATAAATTAGAAGAAGAAATTGCAGAATATTTATATGAAAATCATATTTTAACACAACCTGAAATGAAAAAGATGAAAGGGAAAATCCAAAGACAAAACCTGGATGATGCATCCAATAAAATAAATAATTCAAGGAATCCTGGTGATTTTTTTCCTTCGGGAGATAAAGATCAAAAAAAATAACCCGCCAAATCATCAAATACTTTTTTAATTTATAACCACAACGTTCAAAATAATGGTTTGACTTTTTGCACCATGAAACAAAAGAACATGAGGACGATATTTGTCGTAAGAATAACAGGAAAACTGAGGAAATTACCCGTTTGGTTAAACTTTAGATTATGATTACAGAAGTAAATAAACCTAAATGGTTTTTATTTATGCGTTCATTTTATTCTTCAGAATTTTCTGGTGTACGCTGCTGTTTTAGTAACTTTATTTTACTCTTAACGAAAGGCAAACACCCGCCTGTTTAGGTTAAAATATAAAAAGTCAGAATCGAAGCAAATTCTACAAAAAAAGTTAATCGAATCACGAAGGCAATTAGCAGATAATGAAACCTGCCTCATGCATAATTTTACCCTAAACAAGCAAAACATTTAAATTACGTAAAAAACAGATTTTTTAGAAATAATTATTTGTTAACTTGCCTGGCGTTTATATTAAAAAATGCAATCAATTCAGTATTCAATAAAATGAATGATAAATGCCCGTTAAGGTAGAAATCAGCGAAAATGATATTTTCAGAATCATTTATGAATTTCAGAAAACTTATGATTTTGATTTCTCCAATTATGCGGAGATGTCTTTTCGAAGACGTATTGAGCATATATTGGTCAGTCATAATCTTTCCGGTGCCGACGAATTGATTATAAAGATCAGGGAGAATCCACAGTATTTTCAAAAAGTGATTAACGATATCACAGTTAATACAACCGAATTATTCAGAGATATCAATGTTTGGCTGAACCTACGCAGGAATGTTCTAGGATTATTCAAAAATAAAACCAACATCAATATCTGGCATGCTGGATGTAGCAGCGGGGAAGAAGTTTATTCCATGCTGATTCTGCTTAACGAAATGGATTTACTGGAAAAAACCAAGGTATTTGCCACCGATATCAATACAGATATTTTGCAGAGAGCCAAAAGTGGTATTTTCAACAACAGATTGCACCACACCTATTTTGATAATTTTGATAAAGTAATCAAAGTGAACCCTCTGAACTTTGAAGAATCAACCAATATTTCATACGATAAGTATTTTGAACAGGACTCTTTGAGCAAAACCTTCAAAATCAAACAATTTTTGCGCGACAAAGTCAACTTCAAATATCATAACCTGGTTAACGGCAGTATATTTTATAAATTCGATCTTATATTTTGCCGTAATGTCATCATCTATTTTAACACCCACTTACAAAATAGAGTAATATCTCTTTTCCACGAAAGTTTGTTTAACGATGGCATGCTTCTGATAGGCGCTCATGAAAATATTTCTTACCTCCCATCCGGAAATAAATTTGAAAGCAAAATCATGAAAGGATTGTATTTTAAGAAATGATCAATCTTTGGATTTATTTCTTCTAAACTTTTTACGGTAAAATAATCCAACCTTTTATGCGTATCAATTATAATAGCATAAAGTAAATTATTTCTGGGTTTCTTTACCAGTTCTTTCCATTCTGGCAAACCATTAAAAAATTCTGGACACACAAAATGATCAATTTTCAAACCACAGATAAGTTCTTACAGATGAGACCTGTGTATGAGCTCTGAGGTAAAAAAAGGATAGTGGTTTACTTAAATTTTGAATAAAAAAAATTGAAACTACCGGATATATGAATCATAAGGATGGTTTAACGAAATGTTTGTGATAAAAATCTAAAGTAGCCCTTAATTTTCGCACAAACATACAAAGTGTATATCGAAATCATTAATTTTGCTCTATGAACAAAACTTTCCTTCTTATACTTATCATTGTTTTCATTTCATTAAAGGTAAAAACACAAACAGTTTTTCCGATTGATGAGAATGACGGACAAATCATTGAATCCTGTAACGGTTATTTTACCGACAGCGGCGGAGACACTTTAACACCCTACCAGAATAGTGAAGATTTAAGCACCACTATTTCTGTGTCCTCAGAGTTTGAAAACAATGGTTATATAAAAGTAACCTTTAAATATTTCGATTTGAGTAATGGCGATTTTCTTGAAGTTTACGACGGTGAAAACGACTCAGCACCCCTGCTTTTTAATGCAACCGGCGATGAGTTGCAGGGGAAGGAAATCTGGGCAAAAGGCGAGTCGCTCCACTTCAGGTTTACTTCCTCTCCCTCCGATACAGCAAACGGATGGTGGGCAGAAATTGAATGCTTTGAACTATGCGAATCATTTATGGTTTCCGTGATTCCCCAAAATGATAATAGCACATTTGATTTGTGTCCTGATTTTCAAACACTCGACATTGAAGCCTTTCCGGAATACCTCGGAGGAGATATTCAAAACGATGAAACCAATTATAATTTTGAATGGAACTTCAATGGCGAAATTTTCTCCACCCCCCAGGTAAGTATTGAGTATGAAGAACCCGGCGCTTACCCTTTCAGCATCTCCGTTACCGATGATGAAAACAATTGTTCTTTTGATACTATCATAACCACAAGGGTAGCCACCATACCCAATTTTAACAGAACCCTGGCTTCTGCAGATACTGTTTGTGTGGAAGAAACCTTTACCCTCAGCGGGTCTTCCAATCCCACCACCTGGACGGGTTTTCCCACTATTTCTGATACCGTGGCATTTATCTCTCCTGAAACCCCCTTTGAATCCGAATTTTTTTATGAAGTATTCCCTGAAGGAGAAACCATCATAGACCTCCAGGATTTTGATCAGGTTTGCATTAATATTGAGCACGAAGATTTCGGACACCTTCAGTTTGAACTGGAGTGCCCTTCTGGAAATACGGTGTTATTAAAAGATTTTGGATTAGGCGGAGCCAATCTGGGTGAGCCGGTAACCCAAAACCCAGATGAATCTATACCAGGCAAAGGATATGAATATTGTTTTGATGTGGCTCCCCAGTTTGGCACCATGGATGAGACTACCTTCCAGTTTCACGAGTATACCGATCAGGCAGGAGATTATTATATTAATCAACCTTACTTGCCAGAAGGAACCTATACTTCAGTTGAATCTCTGGAAACACTTTCGGGTTGCCCGTTAAATGGTTCCTGGAAAATAAGAGCAGAGGTCAATGAAGAGGGTGCCAGTGGCCATGTTACAGGATGGAGTTTGTTCTTTAACGAATCCTTTTATCCTGATTCACTTATTTTTACTCCCGAAATCGTAGAAGAAAAGTGGTTTGACGAAAACGAAACGCCCCTGGAGGGAAATCCGGCAATATCATCCATTGAACAGGAGGGTGAAACGTTTTTCCGTTTTACCGCTACCGATAATTTTGGATGCACATGGGATACTACCATTACCGTTTTTGCACAACCTCTGCCAGAGGCAGAGATCATCTCCGAGCTGGAACTTCCGGTCTGTGAAGAAGACTCAACGCTCTTTAGCCTAGAACCCATAAATGCTGGCGAAGACATCACATGGGAGTACCAGTGGTTGCTCGAAGGTACAGAATGGGAAGGAAGAATTTATGATACAATCATGGCAAAAGAACCTGCAAATTACTCCGTAAGAGTTACCGATACTATTACCGGATGCTTTGATATTTTTGAGGAAACCCTTAGCACTCAAAATTGTGATTTGACAATCCCAAATGTGTTCACCCCAAATGGCGATGGCATAAACGACGTGTTTGAAATAGAAAACCTGGAATACTATCCTGAAAATACGATTGTAATTTACAACCGTCATGGAAAAAAGGTTTTTGAACAAAGCAATTACGAGGACAACTGGTGGGATGGAGGAAATTTTGCTCAGGGTACCTACTATTACGTTTTAACTTATTCCAGGCAAGGTAAGAAAAGAGATGCTCATGGGGTTATTAGTCTTATCAGGTAAAGATTTAGCATATTCCCCCTGATGATGGGAATGATAAAAAAATTGAAAAAACAAGGGACATCTGAATCCGATGTCCTTTTTTGGTTTACTCACATATTTTAATACTTTTGATTAACATTTCCGGAATTGTTTTTTTTCTGTCCTCAATGAAATGTTTAAAATCCTGATCGCTCATTTCATTTTTATGCAGTATTAACGGTTTGATAGCAAAGGGGAACGTAATCATGCTTATCATATCCACAAAAAAATGCGAAGGGTCTGTTTTGCGTATAGCACCTTTTTTCTCTTCCTCAAATAATTGAATAGCAAATTTTTCGGTAGAATAAAGATTACTTATCACTTTCATTTCGGTAATCTTTTCCTGGCTTCGGTGAATGATAGATAGAAAAAATGAAACCAAAAGCGGGTTTTTGATTAACATATCGATATAGGCATCCACATATTTTGTTATTTTTTCTTCAAGGGGCATGTCAGCATTAAGAATTGCCATCAGGTCTTTTGTGTTTTCTTCAACTAATTTTGTGAAAATAGAATCAAAAAGATTTTCTTTACTTCTGAAATAATAATTCATCAATGCCAGATTGATCCCAGCTTTGGAAGCTATATCTCTTACACTTGTTCTGTCTACACCTTTTTCTATAAACAATTTTGTGGCAGCGTCAAATATTTTCTGCTCGGTGTTTTTATTTTTAGTCATAGTATTGTATGATTTTAATTAATGGGATATTCCATATAAATACAAAATTAATGAAAAAAGTGTTTTAAATAGCATTTTAAACAAATGATTTTATCGTATTTAAACGGAAATTTTTTTCTGAAAAAGCACAATAAAAGGGTTATACATCTCTGCTGAATTGATCTGTGTTTATCAGGAAATTAATGAGTCAATACCATGTCTGAGGCACAATTTTTTCCTACTCACACAATCACAATTTACAATTAAAATGTACAACCCTTTATATTTGGTTACATTTTCGCGAAAACAGGATATTAAATAGTTTTATCCGCAGTTATGATCTTTCATATAAGCATAACGAAAATCAACCGGAGTAACAAATATTTCTTTGATAGATCGTGTGGAAACCCATCTGAGCAGATTCAGATAACTTCCCGCCTTATCATTGGTACCAGATTGCCTTGATCCGCCAAAAGGTTGTTGTCCTACCACGGCACCAGTTGGTTTGTCGTTGATATAAAAATTACCGGCAGCATATCTGAGAGTCTCGAGAGCTTTTACGGTTGCATAACGATCGTTGGAAAAGATTGCTCCGGTGAGTGCATAAGGAGAAGTTTCGTTACAAAGATCGAGGGTTTTGTCAAATTCATCATCTTTGTATACATAAACTGTAAGCACCGGTCCAAAGATTTCTTCCTGCATGGTAACAAATTTGGGATCATGCGCAAGAATTACGGTAGGAGCAATAAAATATCCCTTTTTGTCATCGTAAGTACCACCAAAAATAATCTCTGCATCATTAGTGTTTCTGGCTTTTTCAATGTATCCTGTAATACTTTTAAAAGCCTTATCATCAATAACAGCATTGGCAAAATTGCAAAAATCAGTCACATCACCCTGTTTAATATTTTTGAGGTCTGTTTCCATTTTTGCTTTCACTTTATTCCATAAAGATTCCGGGATATAGGCTCTTGAAGCAGCCGAGCATTTCTGCCCCTGATATTCAAAAGCACCTTTAACAAGTTGGGTAGTAACCTGATCAACATCTGCGGAAGGATGGGCAAATACAAAATCTTTTCCACCTGTTTCCCCTACAATACGAGGATAAGAGCGATAGTTCTCCAAATTATTGGCAACCCCTTTCCAGAGTTGATAAAAGGTAGCATTGCTACCGGTAAAATGTATTCCGGCAAGCTCTTTATGATTCAGTACCACATTACCAATCATAGAACCCTGTCCGGGAATGAAGTTAATAACCCCGTCAGGAAGTCCTGCTTCCCGGTATATCTGCATCAGATAATAATTAGACAGCAAAGCAGTTGTAGCAGGTTTCCAAACTGTTGTATTTCCAACAATAACAGGAGAAAGAGAGAGGTTAGATGCAATGGCTGTGAAATTAAAGGGGGTTACAGCAAATACAAATCCTTCAAGCGGGCGATATTCTACCCTGTTAAGATTTCCTGTTTCGCTGTGAGGTTGGTCGGTATAAATCTGGGATACATAATGCGCATTGAACCGAATAAAATCAATCGTTTCACAAACGGCATCAATTTCAGCCTGATAGGCATTCTTTCCCTGTCCGATCATGGTAGCAGCATTCATTAGTGCACGGTATTTGGTGCTGATTAGTTCCGCTATTTTTAAAAGAATCGAAACCCTTTCCACCCATGAAACCTCAGCCCATTGTTTATGGGCTTTTAATGCTGCTTCAATACCCATTTTCACCTGTTCCTCACCGGCTTTATGGTAAGTAGCAATTACATGCTGGTGATCGTGCGGACTTACCACTTTTCCGATGTTTCCCGTTTTCACTTCTTTCCCTCCTATGATCAGTGGTATTTCTACCTGCATTTGATTTTGACGTTCCAACTCTTTTTCCAGGGCAATCCTCTCTGGTGACCCTTGTTTATATTCCAAAACAGGTTCGTTGGCAGGTCGATCGTAAAAAAACTGTGCATTGTTCATAAATAGATATAATTTTTAATGTGAATAATTGATAATATTGAATTTAAGGATAAACTAAAAAAACTCTATTGATCTTTCAACATATCTCAAGGCAAAAATGAATCATCGCAGGCGATAATATTTTCAATAAAGACAAAAAATGCAAAAAAGAAACAGGGTAAAGACTATTATAATTCCCTACATAATGCATACAAAAAACCCCCATATCAAATTCTTGATACAAGAGTATTTAGCGATTACAAAATTAATGATTTCACCAACACCAAAGCAAGATAAACACTTAATATTTTATGTGATAATAAAAAAATCACATCCGTACTTCCACTCCAAAGCGAAACACCGGATTTTGGTAATAAACCACACTGCTGGTATTAAAATTATACAAAACCATAAGGTTTAGAAATACTTTAGGTCCAAGCGGTGCCCGGTAACCTCCGCCGGCAAAATAATTATACTCCCAATAACGCTCATCATTTGGATTGGCACCTGTTGCAGGCGAAAACCCCATTTGTGAATCAAGGTTAAGGGCTTCAAACTCAAGATGTGCAAAAATTTGCCGAAAAACAAGATAACGAGTATATACGCTACCCCCGTAGATATGTGTTGAAGTGGAAAAATCAACACTGGAACCCCAACCCCGATCTCTGTAATATTGGTAAGTACCCCCTAAACCGGCAGTTAGTCTGTTGGTAATCAAATAACCTATTGTGGGTGAAATATTTACCGAAGTAATGAGGTTCCCTATTTGTAATCCAAGGTATCCTCCAAAAATAATTCTTTCCCTGGTGCTCATTTCTTTTACATCGCGTTCATCATCCAAAAGCACAAAATCGAATCCGCTATTTTCAAATGTTTTTTGAAAATCTGCATCCGACTTCCACAAAACATGATCAGTTTCATATAAAGAAAAACCGTTTAATGTGCTGTGGAAGAGCAGATCAGTTTTTGGCGAACTATTGACTCCCTGATTTTGTGCGGATGAAAAACCAAAAGAAAAAATCAAAAAAACAGATACTGAAATCCGGAGAAAAGAGATTCGGTTATGCATAATTAAAAAGTATTAGAAATGAGCATCATAAAAAGAACAACAAAATAAATACCATTTTTATTGAATAGATGTGTAAAAATTAATCCTTCCCGGCATAATTTGTAGTGAACAGACCGGAATGCATCACCCTTGCCTATTTTATCAGGAGATATTCCTGCTTGCTATCAGTGTTGCCTGTATTTAGCCTAAAAGCATGGTGGTTTCGATATATTTTTCTTTTTATCTGGCAAAAATTTGTTTGAGAAGCCTTACCCAACAAAAGCGAATAAAAATTGATTATATACGATAATAGCGTAAAGATATTGTTTTAAGTTGTAATTTTGCACATTATGAAAAACATACGAAACTTCTGCATCATCGCACATATAGACCATGGAAAAAGCACCTTGGCCGATCGTTTACTGCAATCTACCAAGACCATAAGCGACAGAGAATTCCAGGATCAATTACTGGATAATATGGATTTGGAACGAGAGCGTGGTATAACCATAAAAAGCCATGCCATACAGATGGAGTATGAATACAAAGGAGAGACATTTGTACTAAACCTTATAGATACACCTGGTCACGTGGATTTTAGTTACGAAGTTTCGCGAAGTATCGCTGCCTGCGAAGGGGCACTTCTGATTGTTGATGCTGCTCAGGGGGTAGAAGCACAAACCATTTCAAATCTTTACCTGGCTTTAGAGCATGATCTGACCATCATACCGGTTCTTAACAAAATGGACCTTCCCAGTGCCATGCCCGAAGAAATATCAGACCAAATTGTTGATCTGATAGGGTGCGACCCTGAAGATATTATACCCGCCAGCGGAAAAACAGGCATGGGTGTAGAAGAAATACTCAATTCGATTGTGGAAAAAGTTCCCCCTCCTAAAGGAAACGTTAATGCACCCCTGCAGGCATTAATCTTTGATTCGGTTTATAATCCTTTTAGAGGCGTTATCGCCTATTTCAGAATTTTCAACGGTCAGATCAAACAAGGTGATCATGTAAAATTCATGGCAACCAAAAAAGAATATGATGCCGATGAAGTAGGTGTGTTGAAAATTGCCCAGGTGCCACGAAAAACTATTTATGCCGGCGATGTAGGTTATATAATATCAGGAATAAAAGAAGCAAAGGAAGTAAAAGTTGGAGATACCATTACACACGTAAAAAATGGCACCGCAGAACCCATTCAGGGCTTTGAGTTGGTAAAACCAATGGTTTTTGCAGGTATTTACCCTGTTGAAAATGATGACTTTGAAGAGTTGAGATCAGCAATGGAGAAACTGCAACTCAATGATGCCTCACTTACCTTCGAACCGGAATCTTCCGCAGCATTGGGTTTTGGTTTCCGCTGCGGATTTCTGGGTATGTTGCACATGGAAATAGTACAGGAACGACTGGAGCGCGAATTTGAAATGACCGTTATTACCACCGTTCCCAATGTGTCTTATTTTGCTTATACAAAAAAAGGGGCAAAACTGGTTGTGAATAATCCTTCAGATATGCCCGGACCCAATGAATTAGACTTTATCGAGGAACCTTACATACGTGCTCAGATCATCACCAAATCTGAGTTTGTTGGAACCATCATGTCACTTTGCATGGATAAAAGAGGGATTATCAAAAATCAGGTTTATTTAACTACCGACAGGGTGGAACTAACTTTTGAAATGCCCTTAAGCGAGATTGTTTTTGACTTTTACGACCGTTTGAAAACTCTTTCGCGGGGTTATGCTTCTTTTGACTATCATCCCATAGGTTACAAACAATCTGATTTGGTTAAACTCGATATTCTGCTCAATGGAGATCAGGTTGATGCCCTTTCTGCTCTTATTCATCGTGAAAATGCTTACGAATTTGGTAAGAAAATTTGCGAAAAACTGCGAAAACTCATTCCACGACAGCAATACGACATTGCGATTCAGGCGGGTATTGGAGCAAAGATCATTGCACGTGAAACCGTAAAAGCACTCCGAAAAGATGTAACAGCCAAATGTTATGGAGGAGACATCACCCGTAAGCGTAAACTTCTGGAAAAACAGAAAAAAGGTAAAAAACGAATGCGTCAGGTAGGCAATGTGGAAGTACCACAATCTGCCTTTATGGCAGTACTTAAAATGGATGAATAAAAACGTCTTCGAATAATCAGGTTTTAAAAATCTCCAAAAAAAGAAAAAGATCTTGAGACTAACCTCGAAATGTTTTTTCTAACTTTAAGTCCACTCTAAAAAGTCAATTATCCACAGATTACACAGATTTATACAGATATTAAATCCTGACAATCAGGTGGGTTTAAAAATAGAAAATGAACACAGATTTGCCGAAAACAAGTTTTCGGAGTGGACTCAACTATACAATTCTGTATTTTTCCATCAATCTGTTTTCTTTTCGTTGCACCCCTCTACCACAAGTGTAATCTCTCCTTTCAGTGTGTTTTGGGAATAATATGCAGACAGTTCTTCCAGTGATCCTCTGATGTTTTCTTCGTGAATTTTTGTCAATTCACGTGAAACCGAAGCCTTTCTTTCATTTCCCAGGAATTCGGATAAATCTCGCAGGGTTTTCAAAAGTTTGTGAGGGGATTCATAAAAAACCATCGTACGGGTTTCATTCTTCAGATTTTCCAGACGTGTTTTTCGCCCTTTTTTTACAGGCAGAAAACCTTCGAAACAAAACCGGTCGCATGGCAATCCACTATTGACAAGGGCAGGAATAAAAGCCGATGGGCCGGGTAAAGTTTCTATCCTGATTTGGTTTCGGATGCATTCCCTGACCAGCAAAAAGCCGGGATCGGAAATTGCGGGTGTACCTGCATCACTGACCAAACCCACTTTGGTTCCGGAAAGTATCAAATCCACCACAGACTGTAGTGTTTGGTGCTCGTTGAACATATGGTGTGACATCATTTTTGCTCTGATGCCTAAATGGTTAAGGAGTATACCGGTTTTCCTGGTATCTTCAGCAAGCACAACTCCCACCTGTTTGAGTGTATTTATTGCCCTGATGGTGATATCATCCAGGTTTCCCAATGGTGTTGGAATAACAAATAAAACCGACATACAAAAACATTTAAGTTAATTAGCAGGAAGATTTTTTACCACCACTACATAAACCTGCGTTGTACAAGGTTAGCAAATTTCTCAATGGTTTCGGAAGACCGATTACCATCCCATTGAAAAGTATCGGTCAGTAAATTCAAATATTCAAATGCTTCATGAATAGAAGAAAAATTATTGAGTTTATCCACAGCGTCATTATAAGATTTGATGTCTCCATTAAACAACTCATTGATAAACAAAAACTTTTCATTGATTCCAATAGCAGATTTTATATTGGTGACAGGTTTTTGCTGCATTTTTGCACCAATACTATGATCTTCCTTTATTTTGGAAAGGCGTTCGTAGATAGAATTGGAAGAACCACCAAGTTTGTCTGCAACAACAGTTTTTTTGTTTGAAATTGTTTCTCCCAGAGACTTTACAGGTGTGGTGCTGTCCGATTTTTGAACTGGAGGTACAGTAGGATTAATTGTTTTATTTTGTTGCGGTATTTCAACTGTTCTGTTTTCTTGTGCAGATTCAGTTTCGGTTTTACCACTATTAGCAGGCAGGGTTTCGTTCTGTCGAAAAGATTCAGTATCTTTTCTATCCGGTTTTTGTTGCTGCTCATCTTTTGCTCTTATTCCAGAAGAGATTTCATTTGCTGGTTGAGAATCAGGAACAGATGTTTGGCTGGCAGATTCAAATGGTTTTTGCTCTCTAACCGGAGAATAACCTTTATGAGTAACTGAGTCACGATCTGAAGTTTTTTCCCGGTTATCAAAAAAATGATTTTCAGCAGGAGTTCTTTGGGAAGAGATTTCTTCACTGGGTTTCTTTTCAAAAACCTGTGCAGAAGAGGATAAGGAAGACCTATAATCTTGTTTTATCAGCAGTTTCAACCGTTCCATTTCGCGATAAAGAAAACGAATATCTTCCATGGCTAAATCAATTTCTATCAGATTTCTTTCCCCGCTTTGTTTTTCGATGATCTCCGACCTGCGTGCGATGCTATCAGAAAGATAGAGAATATTTTGTTTTATTTCGGAAACGTTCATTTTGTCAATACTTTTGAATGTGAATGAAATCTTGTTTTTTTCTCACCTGTGTTTAAAAGTTTTACTTTTATTTATCATCAAACAACCTTAAACAATATACTATTTACTTGCAAAGGTAAATAAACTATAAAAGTGAAGAAAAACTTGTTGTAACTTTGCTAAAAACGAATGAAAATAATAATTATTCCCTGCAAGATTTAAAATAGTAAAACAATACTGATAAATAAAATTTTTGCACCTGAGTAGATTAAAAGAATTAACACATTTGCGCCCATTGCGGGAAAAAAATGCAACACCTTTTCAAGAAATGAAATATCAGACAATTAACACCCTAAACCGCGCTGATGGCAAATGAAGTTATTATTTTGATAAACGATTGTGAAGAATAAACCCTGGGCATTATCGATTTCATTGATCATATTTTGCCCATATCATCAAAAATAATTTCCATTTTCATGTTTTTGGAAAACGACATTCAAAGTACAAAAGACCGGGGTTGGATAGAAGTAATCTGCGGCAGCATGTTTTCAGGAAAAACAGAAGAGTTGATCCGTAGATTGAAACGTGCTAAAATAGCCCGGCAACAGGTAGAGATTTTCAAACCCGCTATAGATATAAGATACGATGAAGAAAAAGTGATTTCTCATGATGCCAATGAGATTTTGTCAACACCCGTTCCCTCCTCTTCCAACATACTGTTGCTCGCCAATAATGTAGATGTGGTTGGGATTGACGAGGCACAGTTTTTCGATGATGGTCTGCCTAATGTTTGCACTGAGCTTGCACATCAGGGTTGCAGGGTTATTGTTGCCGGACTGGACATGGATTTCAAGGGGAATCCTTTCGGCCCTATCCCATATATACTATCCATTGCAGAATATATTACAAAAGTACATGCTATTTGCGTTAAATGTGGAAACCTTGCACACTTCTCTCATCGTATCATACACGGTGAAAAACTTGTGGTGCTGGGTGAAAAAGAATCTTATGAACCCTTATGCAGAAAGTGCTTTTATCAACAAATGAACCCAATTTGAATTCCATGCCCGATCCACAGTTTTTTTGAAAACACCCATGCATTTCTTCAAACAAAAACCCTCTGAAGGTACTGAAAAACATAACCGGTAATACATTGTGTGGATAAAATATGATTTATTTATTAATAATCTAAACCAATAAAAATACCGACAAATCAAAATTATTTTTACACATGATATTTTTGCATAGCAAAACATCCAGGCATAAATTGAAATTCATTTTTTTAGCAGGAAAAAAACGCTCACCTCCAATAAAATTCGTAACTTTCACGTTAAACAAGTTGAATGCAATAAAAAATTGTATTGAAATAATAAATTATAAATAAATTTTTTCTAACCCACAAAAACAACATCAAATGAAAAGAATCAATTATTTAGTTGCTTTAACAATTATTATTTTCGCTTTTACCAGTTGTGAGGATGAGGAATCCTTCGATATGACTGGAACCTGGACACAGGAAAAATCAGAGATCACTCTTTCCTCTGATATTCCAGGAATCGAGGATTTTAGTTTTAGTGATGATGAACCCGTTACCGTCACTTTTAACGAGGATGGAACTGGTGAAGCAGTTTCGGAAGAGGGAACGGACAGTTTTAACTGGTCGCTGGCAGATGATAAATTAACCATCTCAGACGATGAAATGCCCCTTACCTTAACACTTACCACCATGACCGACAGCAAGGTTGTGGGCGAACAGACCCTTACCAGCGAGTTGGTTTTGGGCGCCGGGTTGCTCGATCCGGAAGAGGAGGAATTGCTGGAAGAATTTGATTTTACCGGGAGTATCACCATCACACTTGTGAGATAATACCGGTTCTTAAAAACTAAATGAGAATAAAAAAAAGGACACATAGAAAAAATTCAATGTGTCCTTTTTTATCTTTTAAATCTTTATAAAGAAAATAAAGGAATCGAAAAATCAAGAGGGATTGACTTTTAACATGTCTTATGATAAAATATCATCAAGTGCAAAAACGCTGGTAAGGAAAATTTTATTATTCCAAAACAGCATCAAGCAGTTTACGGGTATAATTTTGCTGTGGATTCTTATACAAAGCATCCGCCTCATTGGTTTCTACCAAAGAGCCTTTTTGCATTACCATAATTCTGTCAGACATATACTTAACCACCGAAAGATCGTGCGATATAAACACATATGTGAGATGAAAATCCTCTTTTAATTCATTGAGCAAATTGAGCACCTGTGCCTGCACCGAAACATCGAGGGCAGAAACAGATTCATCGCAGATAATAAATTCGGGGTTCAGTGCCAGGGCACGGGCAATGCAAACCCTTTGCCGTTGACCACCGGAAAACTCATGCGGATAACGGCTATAATGAGATGCTTCCAGACCTACCCTTTCCAGAAGATCCATGACCCGTTTTTTGCGGTCCTGGTCGTTTTGACCAATGCCATGTACCCTGAGTGGTTCAACAATCGCCTTTCCAATCTGAATACCTGGTGTTAAAGAGGAATAAGGATCCTGAAATATGATCTGTATCTTTGGGCGTAGCCCTCGTAATTCCTCTCTTTTCAGAGATGCCAGATTTATTCCTTTATACAATATATTACCCGAAAAAGGTTCAAACAAACGAAGCAGCGTTCTTCCCAGCGTTGTTTTGCCACAGCCTGACTCACCAACCAATCCGAGTGTTTCGCCTTTGTATATTTTAAAACTCACATCATTGATGGCATGAAAAAATTCTTTGGGTTGCCCGAGAAAATTTTTCCGGATGATATATCCCGCTTTCAGGTTTTTTATCTCCCAGAGAGGAGGATCATTGTAAATACGGTCATGTCTTTTTTTTCTTTCTTCCGGATTCTCGGACTGAAGCGCTTGAGGCGTTTTACTGTTTTCAAAATCAGAAACAACAGGAAGTTTTTGCAGTCTGACATCCAACCTTGGCCGGCAGGCAACCAATCCTTTAGCATAAGCATGTTGGGGATTACTGAGCACATCCCTGGTTAATCCCGACTCTACGATTCTCCCTTTGCGCATAACAAGCACCTTTGAAGCGACTTGTTGAATGACGCCCAGATCATGTGAGATAAACAATACACTCATTTGATGTCTTTTCTGTAACTCACGGATAAGTAATAAAATGCTTTTTTGAACGGTAACATCCAATGCGGTGGTAGGTTCATCCGCTATTAATAAAGCAGGATCACAAGATACAGCCATGGCAATCATAACCCGTTGCCTTTGCCCCCCGGAAAGTTGATGGGGATATTTTTTAAATATTTTTTCCGGATCGGGTAGTTTCACCTCTTCAAAAAGACCAAGTACTTTATTGCGTGCTTTTTCCATTGAAATTCTTTTGTGCCAGAGCAAACCCTCCATTACCTGATCACCACATTTTTTAACCGGGTTTAGGGAAGTCATTGGTTCCTGAAAGATCATACCGATTCTGTTTCCTCTTATTCGTTGCATTTGAATTTCTGATTGTTTCAGCAGATCAACCATATTATTATTCTGATGGCGAAAATAAATGCCATCACTTTTGATTTGAACAAGGCGCTGGGGCAGCAGTTGCAGTATTGCCAAAGCAGAAACAGATTTTCCGCTTCCCGATTCTCCTACTATACCCAGAGTTTCTCCGCTGGTAAGCGAAAAAGAAATATTTTCGGTAGCTTGCACAAATCCTTCACCGGTTTGAAAACCAATGCTCAGATTTTGAACAGATAAAAGGATTGATGGATTCATGAAAAAATGATGTATAAAGTCAATTTTAGAAAAACAAACCTCAAAAACATGAAGAAAGAAAAAAAAACTGTCATGTTTTTGAGGTCATAAAAAATGAATATAACGCTCTTTGAATGGATTTATTCAGAATGATCAGCGAATGGGTTCACCGGGTTTACGCCATTTTACATCAAAGAAGTGAGGTCTTTCCTCAACTGCTTGTTTTTTAAACTCTTCAGGATATCCCACGCCTTCCGGCCAAGGTCTTACTCCATCTTCTGTTCTGATGTAGCGGTCGTTGTATTTAGAGAAAATATCAAATCCAAGTTCGCGCCAGCGATCAACTGTATATTCCGCATTGTTTACACTGAAATCTGTAAGGTACTCCTCTGCCATATCTTTGTCGGATTGGTAAAGAGTTTGGGCAGCCTGATCAACTGCCCTGGTCATCATAATAGCGCGATTTTCAATTTCCTGCTGTACTTCCTGAATATCGACGATGATAAGATTGTAGAGTCCATAGGCGTAGTTAGCCACAAGGTTGAAAACCCAAAATGCTGATTCCCAATCGAAATCAATAATATTGCCAGTAGTTAGGGATTTAGGAGCTTTATTCATACCCATATAAAGAGGCATGTAAGCATTTGAATAAGTATCATCAACTGCATACCAGAAAATACCTCCTACAGGATCGGGCAGCCAATCGCGTGATTGAGAAACGAAAGAGAAACCCGTTTGAGGTTGGGAGATGGTGCGTGGCCAGGCATATTTCTGGTCATCTCCTTCAAGATTGAAATAGATAGGGCGCCAGCGATATGGATTTTTATAAGGTCCGGCGTCAAACCCTTCAGCGGTATAATAAGGAGAATCGTGGAAATGATCACGAACCAGTCCGATCATATTTTGTATATCTATTTTTTCATCGGGTTTTACAAATAAAGGATAAGGTTCGGCACCTTCGACACAGCGCCAGTATTCATCAGAAAAATTCTGACTGGGAGCCGCTCTTCTGAAAATACTCCAGACCCTTCCTTCGCATAATAACAAAGATTCGGGTGTAAGAGGATTGTATACATCAGCAAAACTAAATTCATCTTTTGATTGTCTTTTGCCAAACCAACCTCTTTCACGGGCAAAGTCAACAACATCCTCTGCGTACATCCAGTTTTCAGTATCATCGAAATCGATTTGCCTGATACGCGATTGGTTGGCGTGTGCAGCAATATATCCATCGGGAACTCTTGCAGCAACCCAAACAGCACCCTCACCAAACTCCCCTTTTCCGATAAAATCCATCACCCAAACCTCATTTTTATCAGCAATAGAGAAAGATTCCCCACTACTACTGTATCCATATTCTTCCACAAGGCTGGTCATGATCTCAATGGCTTCACGGGCAGTTCTGGCACGTTGCAGCGCCAGATAGATCAAAGAACCATAATCAATGATTCCATTGGGTTCAGACAATTCTGATCTGCCCCCAAAAGTTGTTTCACCAATTGCTACCTGATGTTCATTCATATTGCCAATCACTTTATAAGTTTGCTCGGCCTGGGCAATTTTACCCAAAAACTCACCAGTGTCCCAAGAATAAATATCTATAGAATCACCAGGTTCGTAAGCCCCTCCGGGATAGAAGTAAAGCGGATCCATAAAACCCGGAGCATCCGCAAGATAGCTGATCATAACGCTTCCATCGGCACTGGCTCCTTTGGAAACCAATACATTGGTGCATGTATGGGCACGAAAAGAAGCACCCAGCATAAAAATTGCAATCATTAAAATTTTAAAAAATCGATATTTACTCATTTTGATTTAATTTGAAGGGATTTATAATTATTATTGATAAAATCATAAACACTATGAATACAAAAATAATATTTTCGGGAAATTAAAATGATTGGAGTTTGAAAAAACTGTGGCAGTGTAATATTTCTTTTGATTATTAATATGATTCAGGATTTTTTGGTGAAGGTCTTATATATTTTTAAAACGAGACAGGCGAGGAATAAAGTATGAATCGAGATGCTTATTTTAAAGGAGAAAGAAAAAATGAATTTTATCTAAATGAGTCTGCTCCGAAAAGTCATTTTTTAATTAATTAGTGAAAATCTTAAATTTTTAGTTGCCTGAAAATCAAAAAAATTAATTAGTGTCAATTTGTGTAATTCATGGACAACAAACTTTTCAGGGTGGACTCATAAATTTAGATTTTAACACCATTTCGTTTCCTTCACTAAAGAGCTAATACTGCTTCAGATGCTCATGAACATATACTAATGATTAATCCTGATTAATCATTAAAGATAAGGTAATTCCTTTTACTTGGAACTTTTCACTTAGGGCAGCATAAATGAATACCCATATAATATCGCCAAACAGAAAAATATATTTTGTAATTTTGAGTCCACTCTGAAAAATCAATTATCCACAGATTACACAGATTTACACAGATATTAAATACTAATAATCAATGTGTTAAAAAAAAGGAAATGAACACAGATTTGCCGAAAACAAGTTTTCGGAGTGGACTCAATTTTATAATTCAACAGTTTAATTTGTGACTTATGATATCAGATGAAGCAATCCGTGCGATCAACAATTTAACTATCACATTCTATTTTTAGTAGTACCGGATTGTAAAAATAATTCATCAAAACAAAACAATACAGAGAATCCGCAGCAGGAATTT
>CAYPFV010000010.1:0-39724 GCA_964410015.1 uncultured Bacteroidales bacterium | reverse complement strand
TCTGACTGCATGCTTTACATGCCGCGCATTATAATCATGTGCGTGTGTGTCAATATTATTGTCATGTCTAGGTTCATCCTATAATGATTTGACTTAAGCGGTAGGAGGGAACCTCCATTTTACCGGATATTATATTGTTGTGTTTGTGTGTAATAATACATGGAGGTTTTACTGGTTACATGTAAAATAAGTGGTAGTAAACATTCTGATCGTAAGTGTTATAAATCGAGAACTAATAAAATATGTCAGGATAGTTTTATTTTGGATTTGTTTATCGTTATTGTCTTTTCAAGTAAGGGGCATAATTGCATTTTATTTGCATAAATGTTTTATCAATCCGCGAAAAATGATACCATGTAAGGGAACAACAGAATACCAGTATAATCTACCCCATAAGCCTTTAGGGCGAAAAGTAGCCGTTTGATATAAATGTCCGTCATCGATTTTGAATTCCAGCCAAGCCTCTCCTGGAAGTTTCATCTCAGCAAATAACAATAGTCTCCCCTCGCGTCGACTCGCATATAATACTCTCCAGAAATCAATGGCATCGCCTGCAGAGATACGATCGGGGTGTGTTCGCCCTCTTCTCAGTCCAACACCTCCAAAGATTTTATCAATATAACCACGTATTTTCCACAACCAACCGGCATAATACCATCCGGTTTCACCTCCGATTTTCCAGATGTTTTCCTTAGTTCGGTTATTATCAGTTATTTTTTGCATCCTTTTGTCTTTAAAACATCCATTGACAGGTACATTGATAAACGCCGACAGCTGCTGATTGATTCTGCCACTAACCATAGAATCTTTCCAGCTGGAAACGATCTCATTGGTTTCAATAGCCGAAAAAGTCCGTTTCAGGGAGGTTTCATAATCCATTGGGGTTATTCCGAGAATCTCATTGATGCGCCTGTCGCGGGCTACAACTTCTACTTTCATGCTGCTGACAAGCGCTGTTGCAAGTAAATAAGAAGTGGAAGTAATAAAATAAAGCCAGTAGGAGGATAATTTGGGGGTCATTACTGGTACTACACCAATCCATCTTTTCAATCCCCTTATTTTGGCAAACCCTTTCAGCATCTGTTTGTAGGTTAAAATATCGGGACCTCCTATGTCAAAATTCTGGTTATAGGTTTTTTTCGTAAAAAGGGTTTTTTCAAGGAAGGTAATCACATCTTTAATAGCGATAGGTTGGCATCGTGTATTTAACCATTTAGGAGCAATCATTACTGGTAATTTTTCTACAAGGTCACGAATAATTTCAAAAGAAGCACTTCCCGATCCAATAATGATTCCTGCGCGCAAAGTGGTAAAATGATAATTCCCTTTTTGTAGTTCCTCCTCAACCACTTTGCGCGATTGCAAATGGCGCGACAAAACACTTTCATTCACCATACCGCTCAGATAGATCACATGATCTGCCTGTGTATCGTTCAGGATGTTGCGGAAGTTTACGGCACTTTTCTTTTCCATTTCTTCATACCGATGCGAGGAGTTCATGGAGTGCAACAGATAATAAGCACCATCAATATCACGTGGAATTTTTTCCAGACTTTTCCTGTCAAGAAAATCCACTTCTATTACTTCCAGGTTGCCCAGAAGAGGATCAGGCGGAGAAAATCTTTTTTTATCGCGTACACAGCAAACTACAAAATGACCTTTTTTTATCAGTACTGGTAATAATCGCTTTCCTATGTACCCATTAGCGCCGGTAAGTAATATTTTCATTCTCATTATATGTTACATGAACTCTTATCGATATATATATCACAGGCATTCTTTCCGTTTTCTTCAACTTTTACAAACTACTACCTTTCAGAAAATTTTTCTTAACATTTAATTTTAGAAATTAAACTCCGTTGCGCAGCAAAAGTTTGTCCATAAACCTCGAACTTTTTGTTTGTTAAAAGTGTGTTTTCGTTAAACATTTTTTGTCAGTCAGATGTTTTTTGCATGATATTAATTATTTCATTACAAATTATTAAAATAAATGCTATGAAAAATTTAGGTAATGCTACTTTTGAAAATTATGTTGGCCTTGAGCAAGGTCTGAGTGAAATGGCTTATCAAATTGTGGCCCATGTGCTTACTCTTGGATATGCCGTAATGTTAGCTGGTTTGTTTTATTTTATCTTAACCATTAAAACTGTTGCTCCCAGGTACCGAATCTCTTCGGTTCTTTCAGTTGTTGTTATGGTATCGGCCTTTTTATTGTTATATGCACAGGCAGAAAACTGGACAACCAGCTTTGTTTTTGATGCAGAGAGAGGAAAATATTTTCTCGCACCGGGAGCTGATTTGTTTAACAATGGTTACAGATACTTAAACTGGTTGATTGATGTGCCGATGCTGCTTTTCCAGATTCTTTTTGTAGTTACACTCACTAAATCGGTATTCTCAAGCATCAGAAATCAATTCTTTTTCTCAGGGTCTGCTATGATCATAACCGGTTACATTGGTCAGTATTTCGAAGTTACCAATCTTCCCGCATTCGCTATTTGGGGTGCTATTTCAACCGTCTTCTTTGTTCATATTCTCATTGTGATGAGAAAAGTAATCTCAGAAGGAAAAGAAGGTATACCTGCTGATGCAGCTAAAACTTTAGGAAGCATATGGACATTGTTTTTCATTGCATGGATGTTATACCCCGGTGCTTACCTTATGCCTCACCTTGCTGGTATTGAGGGAGCATTTTTTAATGAAACAGGTGTTGTAGCGCGCCAGATTACCTATACTATCGCAGATGTTAGTTCTAAAGTTATTTACGGTGTACTTCTTACAGTAGTGGCAAAAAAACTTAGTATTGCAGAAGGATATAAAGAGTAATTTTCCTTTACTCATCACCTCATAAATGATTTCCAGTTTCTTATTTTATTCATATTTCCTTCTTAAGCAAAACCCGGTTAGTATGATATAACCGGGTTTTGCATTTCCGAATCAATACAATCAGTTTTTGCTATGCAATCTATTGGTTATTTGGGCAACCCTTTTACCAAGATTTTTCCCTTTCTCCAGAAAGACCGGATCAATGTTTTTTACATCATCAAAAGGTGTTTCACCAATTACAGCGGAGGCTCCAAAAGGTGATGTCCAATGATCACTTCCCAAAATAATCATTCCAAATATCATCATCGAATGCAATATATTCATTTGTGTGATTTCTTCGCCGGCCGATATTCCGCCAGCGGTTACAAAAGCAGCCCCAATCTTATTTTTCAGGGGTGACCCCTCAAAAGGCCAACCTGAAATAAATTCCTGAACCTGAGGAGCCACATTGGCATTATATACAGGACTGCCAACAATAATGGCATCGGCATCTAAAAGATCCCGGGAACTTACATCTGCAACTTGTTTCATTTCCACCAAAACTCCTTCTACCTGCCGGGCACCTGCCGCTACTGCCTCACCCATCAATTCGGTATTACCGGTTTTGCTGTAATAGGCTATGAGTATTTTTGTTTGTGCCAGTACAGAAGAATCGTTTAAAAAAACCAAACAAAATAACATGATCAGAACTGGATTTAAAATAAAGGTTTTTATCATCATTTTTGCTTTTTAAGATTTTAATTTGTATTATATTTATTCCTGGTAAATGCACATATGAATGATTTTTTTCAGGAAACCCTTATCAATATAATAACCATAAAGACGGATTCAACAGATTTTCAACAAAAATGCTAAATAATATTGAGATTGCAGCAAAAAAATCATACTTCAGTAAAGATGTCGAAAACTTTTTATCATGTTGAATAATTGCTATTTAAATAAAAACAGCAGAGAGATTTAACAATAAATTTATGCTAAAAACAAAAAAAACTTTTGTTTAAAAAGAATTAATGCGTAATATTGCATCGCAAAACAAAAAATTATGGATAATCTTCATGCATACTTTCGCTTTTTTTATTTTTACTTTTTCAGAAAGTAAGGGGCGATCAATGCATAAATCAAAAATAAAATACAGCAATTGAAAAGCCCCTTGTAAAAAGGGGTTTTTTTTTTGCACAAAATTTTCATTACTATGATTCATCAATTGGCTTTCTTTTATGGATATTATTTTTATTTCTTTAGCCCGCACGGCAGAGACTAAACTGTATTATCTGGAAAAGAAGGTAAAAAAGGAAGGTCTCTGAAAAGAAACCTTCTTTTTTTTTGCCATTCATTTAAAAAATAATTTCAGCATGCAAACTTCATTCTTCAATAATAAACCAGCACCCGCAAAAGAATACTACTTTGTAGGCATCCAAAGGGAAAAAGAACGTTTGCAAAAAGCAGGTTTTGACATTGTTGATCTATCTGTTGGTAATCCCGACCTTCCTCCTCCTGACGAGATTCTGGAATCGTTAAAAATTCATCTTATGGATCGGGCAGCGCATGGTTATCAGTCGAATGCAGGAAATGAACAATTGCGTCAGGCGATTACCTCCTGGTACAAGAAATTTTATCAGGTTGATCTGAATCCTGATGATCAGGTATTGCCTTTACAAGGGTCGCGCCAGGGTATCATACAAATATCGCAGGCGTTGCTGAGCAAAGGCGATCAGGTATTGGTACCCAACCCCGGGTACCCATCATATACTTTCGCTGCACGCTTTTTGGATGCCAGGCCAGTTCTTTATGATCTTAGTCCGGAAAATGCGTATCTCCCAATTATTGAACAACTCGAGGAAAAAGTAAACTCCAAAACAAAGATTCTATGGATAAATTACCCGCATATGCCTACTGGCGCTGTAGCGTCTAAGGAGTATATGCAAAAGCTGACAGACTTTGCAATCAAAAACAATGTATTGATCATCAACGACAATGCTTACGGACTGATCAATAATCCCGGACAAATATCACTTTTACAAGCAGAAGGTGCTTTAGAGACAGCACTCGAGCTAAATTCTTTAAGCAAGAACTATCACATGGCGGGATGGAGAATGGGATTTTTTGCCGGTTCTCAAAAAGTCATCGCACACTTGCTTAAACTTAAGTCAAACCTCGATTCGGGTATTGCCCTGCCGCTTCAGAAGGCATCTGCTACCGCTCTAAATTTGGGAGAAAACTGGGTAGATGGACTTCAGAAAGTTTATTCAGAAAGAAGAAAAAAGGCTTTAGAACTTGCTAAAATTCTGGGATGCCAACCCGCAGGTGGACAAGCGGGTCTGTTTCTTTGGGTAAGTATGCCGGAAACGATGATGAAATCAAAAGATTTCGTTAAAGAAATGCTCAACAATGCGGGCGTTTTGCTGGCGCCTGGTTCTCTGTTTGGGAACGCAGGAGAAGGCCATCTGAGAATATCACTCTGTGGCGGTTTGGCTCTTTTCGACCAGGCAATCAACAATATTCAGAAATCTCTTATTAATCTTCACAAATCAAACTAATCATGCACATTACGATCGTAGGAACAGGACTCATAGGGTGCTCACTCGGATTGGCACTTAAAAAACTCGGACATCATGTTTGCGGTGTAGACACCAACCCCGAACACTTAGAAGACGCGCTCAAAATGGGGGGTATCGATTATTTTTCTGAAGCTGAAGCGGCTTATGCCCAAACAGAACTGGTGGTGCTTTGCGTGCCTGTGGATGCTGTTGTAAAATTATTGCCCAATATACTAAATCAAATCAGCGAAAATGCTGTAGTTATGGATATGGGCAGTACCAAACTTGATATTTGCACCCTTGCCGACCAGCATGATCAGCGCGAACGGTTTGTGGCAGTGCATCCTATGGCTGGCGTAGAACACTCTGGTCCTAAAGCTGCCCATGTAGACCTCTTTCTGCATGCAAGAGTAATTATATGCGAGGCCCAAAGGTCTTCCTCCCATGCACTCAACAAAGTTCTGGGGATACTTCAGGAACTCAAAATGAAAGCAATCTTTATGGATGCCGATGAGCACGACAGACAACTTGCATTGGTTTCGCATCTACCCCAGTTTATTGCTTATGCACTGGCTTCGATGGAAGATTTCGATAAAGATTCTAACAAAAACTGGGTAGAACTCGGAGGCGGCGGTTTGCAATCTTCTATCAGACTTGGGAAAAGTGATGCCAACATGTGGATACCTGTTTTTCAGCAAAACAAGGACTACCTTTTGCAATATGTTGAAAATTATATTGATCAATTGAATAGCATTAAAAACATTCTCAGAGAAGATAAAACCGACGATCTGAATACTCTGATTAAACATGCCAATGTCAATTACGAAAAACTAAATTACCGGAATAAAAAACCCACAACCACAGTTGTCAATCAGGGAGCTCCAAAGGTTTTCTATTCCTGAAAACAAAGTCACCAATTTTTAAATTCAATAAAAATCAATCATCCATATTCAACTAAAAAAAATGAAAGCAGAATTACAAAAACTTACTGGAAACGGAGTAAAGAACCCTATGCTTATTGCAGGTCCGTGTAGTGCAGAAACACCCGAACAAGTGATGGAAACAGCAAAAAAACTTGCCTTAGATGGAAGGGTCAACTACTTCAGGGCAGGAATATGGAAACCACGTACTTCTCCCAATTCTTTTGAAGGTATTGGCGCTCCGGGTCTGGAGTGGATGAAAGATGTGAAAAAGGAAACCGGATTAAAAGTGACTACTGAGGTGGGTTCTGAAAAACATGTTGAAGAAGCACTAAAAGCGGGTTTGGATATGCTGTGGATAGGTGCACGTACTGTAAGCAACCCTTTTGTTGTGCAAGGCATTGCAGATGCCCTCAAAGGTGTTGACATTCCTGTACTGGTTAAAAACCCACTTAGTCCGGATATCGATTTATGGGAGGGCGCTATCAAAAGATTCAGCAACAGCGGTGTAAAACAACTGGGCGCCATACACCGGGGATTCTTCTGGTGGGGTAAATCGCACATGCGCAACCAACCCTTCTGGCATATTCCTCAGGAACTTAAAAACAGAATGCCCGACCTGCCTGTTATTTGCGATCCCAGCCACATTGCCGGCAAAAGAAGTCTTGTCCCTTTGTTGTCTCAAAGAGCTATGGAGAACAAATTTGACGGACTGATGATAGAAGTGCATCCCGACCCCGATAATGCCTGGAGTGATGCCAAACAACAACTTACGCCCGAATCATACCTGCAACTGCTCGACGAACTTTTGGGAGTAAGCCCCGATTCCATTTCCGTGGAATTACTCGAAGAACTCAGATCAGAGATCGACATAATGGATGAAATGCTCGTATGGGCGCTTGCAGCAAGAATGGAACTGGCATCTAAAATTGCACACGTAAAAAGAAATGCCCAAATTGAACCCCTTCAAATGCACCGATGGGAAAAAGTAATCGAAAGAGTGAGGAGTATGGGAACACGAAATGGACTTAATCCCGACTTTATAGAATTACTGTTCAATGATATTCATAAAGAATCTCTTTCTATTCAAAAACAATTCATCGGAAAACAGAACGCAGCCAATCCACAAAAAGAACCTAACTTTGCCGGGTAATTTTGTATAAATCTCAATTCTAAAAATGGAAAAGATCACCATTGAAGGGCAAAAGGATCGTTCTGATATCTTTATAGGGAAAAATCTTGCTTCATTGAAAGAGCATTTACCTGTGGAAAATGTGTTTATCATTACCGACAGCAATGTGTTTGCACATCATAAAAAGAAATTTCCCGATTATCCTGTTTGTGTTGTTGAGCCGGGTGAAAAGTCCAAAGATTTTTCGGTAATGACCAAAATTTACCACTGGTTGCTTGAAAATGGAGCCGATCGCAACAGTTTTATTGCAGGCATTGGAGGCGGTGTAGTTTGCGACCTGGCAGGATTTGTGGCAGCAACATTCATGAGGGGTATCCCCTTCGGATTTGTGGCAACATCACTTTTGGCGCAGGTAGATGCCAGTGTTGGTGGTAAAAATGGTGTCAATCTTTCGGGATATAAGAACATTGTAGGTACTTTTGCCCAACCCCGATTTGTAATCTGTGATACTCAATTGCTCGATACCCTGCCAGAAGATGAATACAGAAACGGTATGGCAGAGATGATCAAACATGCTTTGATCAGAGATGCCGGCAAATTTTCCGTACTCGATAAAGATAAATACCTTATCCTGAAAAAAGATAAAAATATTGTTGATGCTCTTGTAAGCCAATCAGTAAAAATTAAAGCGGCGATTGTACAGCAAGATGAAACAGAGAAAGGATTGCGTAAATTGCTTAATTTTGGTCATACCTGGGGGCACGCCATTGAAAAGGTTACGAAAATTGCCCATGGAAAAGCAATAAGTATTGGGATGGTTTTTGCCGCTAATTTATCGGTGCAGCGTGGTTATCTGTCAGTAGAACAAAGAGATAGGATAATAAAACTACTCAATGACTATCAATTGCCCGTAGTAACAAAAGTAAACAATCAGGAGGTTTTTGATGCATTATTGCATGATAAAAAGCGTGAGCAAAATAAAATACATTTTGTATTGCTCAAAAATATTGGTGAGGCATTTATTGAAGAAATTGATACCTCAGAGTTAAAAAAAGTTGTATTAGGAAGTTAAACCTGACTTTTTTCCTGACCATATTAAGATATGATAGCAACTCTTCATCCCTCCCTTATCAGGGGAAATATAAAAGCGCCAGCCTCCAAAAGTGTGGCGCAAAGAGCCATTGCCATTGCTTCTTTGGCAAAGGGAAAATCGTTAATCCGTCATACAGGACACTCAGATGATGTAAAAGCTGCAGTAAATGTTTGTGGAAAACTACATTGTGAGGTGGAATTCCATCTGTCTGAAACATTGATCAGAGGAGGGATCAAACCCCCGCTGACACCCCTGGATTGTGGAGAATCCGGATTGGGTTTCAGAATGTTTTCCGGTATTGCAGCAACACTCAGCAAAGAGGTTGTCATTACCGGAAAAGGATCTTTGACCCGCCGCCCCATGCATATGATAGAAGAATCTCTTAGAGCTGCTGGCGTAAATTGCGAGACTCATAACGGATTTTTACCAGTAAAAATAAAAGGTCCTCTGCCGGGTGGAGAGATTTTTATTGATGGGTCGGTCAGCTCACAGGTACTTACAGGACTACTCATAGCCTCGCCTTACGCGCAGACAGACACAATATTTCAGGTACACGATCTGAAAAGCAAACCATATATTGATATTACCGTTAAAATGATGCAGGATTTTGATGTAGCAGTTGAAAACAATAATTATAAGGTTTTCAAAATTCCTGCAGGTCAGAAATATTTACCCCGCAATTATACTGTTGAAGGCGACTGGAGTGGAGCGGCTTTTTTACTGGTAGCCGGAGCAATTGCAGGCAAGGTTACAGTGGAAAATCTGCATGATCAATCACATCAGGCAGACAGATTAGTGCTGGAAGCACTCCGGATGGCAAAGGCAGATATGCAAATTTCTCCAAGTCGTATTACCATCAACCGTTCGCAACTCACAGCATTTGATTTTGATGCCACACACTGCCCCGATCTTTTTCCGCCATTGGTTGCCCTGGCGGCTGCATGCACGGGTATTACAAAAATTAAGGGTGTTTCGCGCCTGAAAGTGAAAGAAAGCGACAGGGCGCATGCTTTGCAGCAAGAATTCGGTAAAATGGGCATTGACATTCATATCGATGATGATGTGATGTTTATAACAGGAGGTACTGTTAAAGGAGCTACCATCCATTCGCATCATGATCATCGAATTGCCATGGCTGGTGCCGTTGCAGCCCTCATTGCTGAAGATAAAATGATAATAGAGGATGCTCATGCTGTTAACAAGTCTTATCCGGATTTTTTTCAGGATTTAAAAGAACTTGGCGCAAGTGTTTTTATAAAATCTACTACTACTTAGTTTTGTATAAAAAACAATAGATTGTAAAAAAAACAGTGACAGCATGTAACCAATAATGAAAAGAACATGCACATTACTGCTTAAAGAATCAATACCATGAATAGTTACGGACGCATATTCAGAATTACAATTTTTGGAGAATCACACGGTGTGGGAGTAGGAGTAAACATTGACGGTTGCCCTGCTGGCATACCCCTTGAAGAGCATGACTTTGAAAAAGACCTGAACCGGCGCAAGCCAGGAGCCAAAGGTACAACACCCCGCAAAGAAGACGATCTTCCGGAGATTATCTCAGGAACTTTCAGAGGGTTTACAACCGGGGCACCCATCACCATTTTGTTTCGCAATAAAAATACCCGTTCGGGCGACTACGACAACCTGGTAAAAACACCGCGGCCTGGTCATTCAGATTTTGTTGCGTGGAAACGCTTCAATGGATATAACGACCACCGGGGAGGAGGACATTTTTCAGGCCGACTAACGCTGGGTCTGGTAGCGGCAGGTGTGGTGGCAAAAAAAATAACCCATCCTGTTCACATCAGCGCTGATTTGATTGCCGCCGGTGGAAATCCCAACATTGATGAAGAGGTTGCCAAAGCACTAAAAAATGGCGATTCGGTGGGCGGTCTTGTACAATGTATTGCCAGGGGGATTCCCCTTGGATGGGGCGAACCCTTCTTCGATGCAGTGGAAAGCACCATCAGTCATATTGTATTCGCTGTACCTGCTATAAAAGGTATAGAATTTGGTTCGGGTTTTCAAGCTGCCCAAATGAAAGGTAGCCAGCATAATGACCCTATCCTGGATGAAACTGGTAAAACTGCATCTAACCATGCAGGAGGAATCACCGGAGGATTGACCAATGGAAATGATCTGGTATTCAGGGTTGCGGTAAAACCTACCAGCAGCATTGGAAAAGCACAACAAACCTATAGTGTTGAAAGCAAAAAAGTGGAAACACTCGAAGTAAAAGGCAGACACGATGCCTGTATTGCCCTGAGGGTACCTGTTGTAATTGAAGCGGTAACTGCAGTGGCTCTTGCAGATTTCAAGCTTATTGCTCAGCAAAGACCTGCGAACCAGGATTGACTTGACGGGGATCATTTATGAATCCAGGAATTTACCGGGAAGGAAATTATATTTGCCATTTTTTAGTTACTGATAAACATCTATTGCCATCATTTGTGGAACAGACAGTTTTGTTTTCCTTAAATTGTACAACAAAAGGTTGATATATTGGTTTTGCTTAGATTTTTAAGTTATTTTGAATTAAAAGAATTAATTTTGCCGGGAAAAATATAAATCTTTTAAAATTATGAGTGAAAATATAGAGAAAATCCAATGTTTGATTATTGGCTCAGGCCCTGCCGGATACACTGCTGCGATTTATGCAGCGCGCGCTGATTTAAAACCGGTTATCTATCAGGGCTTACAGCCAGGGGGGCAGCTAACCATTACAACCGATGTTGAAAACTATCCCGGTTATCCTGATGGTGTAAAAGGGCCTGATATGATGGTTGATTTCCAGAGACAAGCTGAACGATTTGGTACAGATGTAAGATGGGGTATGGCAACCCATGTTGACCTATCTCAAAGACCATTCAGAGTTACCATCGATGAAAAAAATGAATTACTTGCAGAAACTCTTATAATTGCCACCGGAGCATCTGCAAAATGGTTAGGGTTAGAGTCTGAAAAGAAATTTAATGGATTTGGAGTATCGGCATGTGCTACATGCGATGGTTTCTTTTACAGAGGACAAAGAGTAGCTGTAGTAGGTGGTGGCGATACTGCCTGCGAGGAAGCCTCTTACCTGTCTAAACTTTGCGAGAAAGTTTATATGATACACCGCCGCGATGAACTCAGAGCATCCAAGGTTATGCAGCAAAGGGTTTTTAAAGCACCTAATATCGAAATTCTCTGGAATAATGTTCCCAAAGAAATTGTAGGTGATAAAACAGTGAATGGTGTCATTCTGGAGAACACAAAAACGGGAGAAGAAACCAGGATTGATGTAGAAGGTTTTTTTGTTGCTATTGGGCATAAACCCAATACCGATATATTTAAAGATCAACTTAAAATGGATGAAAACGGTTACCTGCTCACCAAACCCGATTCTACCCAGACAGAAATTCCGGGAGTTTTTGCCTGTGGCGATGCACAAGATCATGTGTACAGGCAGGCAGTTACTGCGGCAGGAACCGGATGTATGGCTGCCATTGAGGCAGAAAGATTTCTTGCTGATCAGGAATAAATAATTCTTATAAGTACCTTAGCATAAACTGCAACCAGGCCATAAACACTTAAGTACTGCGAAAATATTTTAGGTTGTTTTCGCCCCGATTATTAAAATCATTCAAAATATTTATCTTTAAGGTTTTTGTATGATTTTTTTGCTCAGAAAATAAAACAAACGAATTTGAAAATTCAATGAATGTTTTTACCCTGCTATCTTTTTTGTCTTTTCTGATTTATTTTCAGGCAGGTATTGTTGCCTTGCACCTAAACAAAAAAGAAAAAGTTTTCAGGGTTTTCGCAGCACTTTCCTTTCTTTTTGCAGTTTATGCTTTCTTTTATTTTCTTATTTTTCAAACCAACAGCATAGAAAAAGTCTATCTGTATGATAAACTATCCTCCATCTCATGGGTATTTTTCCCTTTAATAACGGTATGGTTTTTTATGTTGATTACCAAAAATAATTTGCAGGTTGTCAATGTCATTACCCTTTTTTTTCTAATCCCTGTTGCTACTATTTCTTATTATACCGTTATCAAAGATATTGAATCTTTAAAATTATTTTACCAGAGTGGAGGCATATGGTATTACACTCCTTTCGACCAAACTTTTGAATACCTGTTGTTTGTTCTGTACCTTTTTACCTCAGCCGGGCTGGTATTTTATATGCTCATAACCCGTTTCAACAGTATTAGAACAGGCCGCGAAAAACATGTTATAAATGTGCTTATTTTAAGCATGACAACTTTTTTTATTTTTACCTTATTAACCAATCTTTTATTTCCACTTTTCAGTGAAAATTTTCTGCCGGTGATGGCGCATATCAATGCTTTGGTTGTCATCATGGGGGGGTTATATGTTTTATGGACTATGTCATCAAAACCCATTACACCGGGTATTCTGCACAATCTGGTTCTAAATCATATGAAAGAGTTTCTTTTTATTCTGAATAAGGAAAAAAAAATAGTCATGACCAATCAGTTTACACTGGCCAATTTACAATACAACCAGTATGAATTGATAAGAGACGATTTTTCTTTTGTTTTTTCCGACTATTCAAAAGTTGAAAATCTTCTTGTCAGCCAATCTCTTTATACCGAAAAACAACAGATAAGGAATGACCTAATTGCGCGAAATAAAAAATCCATTCCAGTCATGGTTTCTGTAATCCGAATCAGAGATGATTATCAGAAAATCAGGGCATATGTATTGGCTTGTGTTGATTACAGGCAAAAACTAAAATTAAAGGAAGAGATTGCTGAAAGAACCAGAACAGAAAAAAATCTTTCCAAAATACGGAAAGAGTTGGAGTTTCTGGTGAAAAAAAGAACCTTTGAACTCAATGATGCCAATCAAAAACTACAACAGGAATCCGTTGAAAGAAAGAGAGCTGAATTGCAGACGAAAGCTGATCTGGATGAAAAAATTGAGCTGGTCAAAGAGGTTCATCACAGGGTGAAAAACAATATTCAAATGATTATTTCGCTCATCAATATGCTTTGCAATCATCCTGTGATTGACAACGAAGCGTCTGAAAGACTCAGGGAAACAGCAGAAAATGTACGTTATATATCTCATATTCATGAAGACTTCTACTCTTCTCCCAATCTTTCAAAAATCGATTTCTCAGATTATCTGAAGAAACAGGTGGGCGAATTATACAGTAACTATGGCAGAGGAACTGATATTATATTCAGGTTGAATTTATCTGATGAGTTTCTCGATATTAATCAGGCAATTCCTTTGGGTATTATTTTCAATGAATTGCTTGTAAATGCTATGAAATATGCATTTACACATAATAATGAACAGAATGGAAAAACAAAGAAAAATGTAGTGAATGTAGATTTTTTTAAACGAAACGGGCAATATAACCTGGTTGTAAGAGATAATGGAATTGGACTGCCCGAAAAAATGCGCGATATCAATAATGGAAGGATAGGTTTGCAACTTGTAAATATTCTTTCCATTGATCATTTAAAAGGAACTGTTGAAAATCACGTGGAATATGGCACCCAATTTACTATTTTGTTCGATGCCTGATTGTCCGGGAGAGTTTTTGGTTGATCCTTTCATTCTGATCGTAAAGGCATTTTTTCCGGATAGAAATATTTTTTGTTTTGCTCAAAAACTGATTTAAAGATCACTTTATAATGAATTTTTTTTCGATCGTATCTGCTATTTTGTTTTTACTCTATCTTGAGTTGGGCTTATACGTACTGCTAAAAAACAAAAGATCCAATACGAGTTTATATTTTTTTCTACTCTCTCTTTGTTTTTCCATTTATTCTTTCGCTTATATATTTGTTTCTGCGGCAACCTCACCCGAATCAGCATCTAAGTGGGATGGTTTTGCCTCAGCAGGGTATTGTCTTTTTCCTGCTTTTATGGTTTTGCTTCATAAACAGATCAATGAACCCACCAGCTTTAAAAAATGGTATGTACCCGTTTTTACCGTTCTTTTTGTTACAGGTTTCTTTCTATCTGCTGCAAGGTTATTGGATTTTTGGAAAGCGGATCAAATTGTCATGGGAAAATACTCATGGCATTTTGTGCATGATTCTACCGGTATTTTCTACTATGTTTTTTATATTTATCTGTTGTTGTCAGTAATTTTAACATTTTATTTTCTTGCCCAATGGCGAAAAAAAATTGAAGATAAATACGAACTGGTTCAATACAGGTTAATCTTTTATCCTTTTATTATTTTTTTTCTGCCGGGAATTTTTATTGATATTGTATTCTCTTATATCAACCTAACCCAAATACCCAATATGGGTTACATCACATCACTACCCTGGATCATTGGTATATCTGCCGGATTATTAAAATTCCGGTTCATAAGTAATCTGGAATATATTGTTGCTGAGAAAGTAATCAATGAGATCAATCAGATAGTACTATTTATTAATAACCGGAAAAACATTATTAAAACCAATCCATATACACAAAAACTGCTGGGAGAAGATCAAAAATCTATCTTAAAGAAAAATATACACAGATTTTTTGGAGACCATGAACAGTTTGACGATTATCTGCAAAAAACAATCAAAAAGAAGGATAATCATTTTGGTCCGGTAGAAACAGATATAATTGCCCAAAATAACAATCCTGTTCAAAGTAAACTTTATTTTCTGTCTATTAAAGATCAATACAGAGATACACAGGGGTTTATCATTTACGGACATGATAACAGAGAATCCGTAAATCTGAAAAATGAGATTGAAGTGAGGCAGCAGGCAGAAAAAAATCTCAGAGCCATCAGTGAAGTGCTTGAAACAAGGGTTAAGGAAAGAACTCGTGAACTGGCAAATTCTTATAAAGAACTGCAGATTAAAATGACTGAGAGGATGCGGGTAGAGGAGCAAATAAAATCTGATATCGCAGAAAAAGAGATACTTATCAACGAAATACTCAATCGGGTTAAGAGCAATATGAACATCATTATTTCTCTTATTAAAGCACAAGACCGACAAAACAAAGGTGAAAAAATCTCAAGAAAATTCAAAGAATTAGCCCAAAGGGTAAAAGCCTTATTGCTTGTACATAACAACCTATATTTATCTATTAATTATTCCGATGTTGATTTTACCAATTTTATAAAAGATCTTATCGGCGAAATTTCTGCTTTTTATCAACACGAAAAGGATGTAGAAATCAGGCTGAATCTATCAGAGGTTTTTCTTGATGTGGATTATGCCATTCCTATGGCTACTGTTGTAAACGAATTGATCAATAATGCTTTTCAGCATGCTTTCCCGGTAAAAACAAAAAATTTTAATCCAGGAAAAAAGAATATCATTGATGTAACCTATACTTTGGAAAACGATTATTATGAAATCACCATCGCTGATAATGGTGTGGGACTACCCGATAATTTTGCTATTGAAAACCTGGAAACCAATGGATTACCCCTTTCGGAAATCCTTATCTCTGAACAGGTGAACGGAAAACTTGAAACTTTTTCATCGAAAGATGGTTCTATGTTCAAAATATCTTTTCATTCTGCTTAACATCTTTCTTTTTTGACGAAAGATAGAAATGAGATACACTATTGAATTATTTTATAAATGATTTCAGGGTTTACTCAGTAGGAGTTTATCTTTATCATATTACAGAATAATACAAAAACAGAATTGTAATCATCAAATAAAAAAAACTTTTATGAAAAAACAAATTCAACTGGATTGGGTCGAGAAAATGGAGTTTACAGCAGATATAGACGGACATAAAGTTACTATTGATGTTCCCGAAGAAAATGGAGGAAATAACCATGGAGCGCGGCCTAAACCCTTTATGATGGTTTCTTTGGCAGGGTGCACCGGAATGGATGTGGTTTCTATTCTGAAAAAAATGAAGGTCAACATAAAAGGATTATCTATCCAGGTAGAAGGCCAAATGGAGGATGAACTACCCAAAGCATTTACTTCTATGCATGTGGTTTATAATTTTAAAGGTTCAGATCTTCCTGTGGATAAATTAGAAAAAGCAGTGAAACTATCTGAAGAAAAGTATTGCGGGGTGAGTGCGGTGCTTAAAAAAGTAATCGATCTTACTTATGAAATCAAGGTTGAAGAGGTTTAAGTGCGTATTCTTTAGATATAAATCGGCAGCAGGCCATCCGAAGCAATTTAAGTATGGCTTTATATGCTAATGTATTTGGTGTTGAAATAAATCAACCCATGTTGTGCTCGTTTTTCAGGCAATCATCTTAAATTAATTTTAGGATTTCTGCTTATGGTTGAGCGCAAATTCTGCAATCGAAAGTTTCTTATAAACCCAATTGCAAAGCATGATTTTTTGTACAAATTACTGGTGTTTTATTCAGGAAGTTTCTCACGTCATTGCTCGGTTCATCTGTATATAATTTGATTAATTCGGTCAGATGCCTGCCCCGTTCCTTTCTTACGGGGGAGCTCGCCAATGGATTTCGACCATAATGTCAGCGCTACGCGCTTTGTCACTACCCTAATAATCATCCACTTTATTGTCAGTAGTATTGTCATGGTTCGGTTCATTTATCCACTACAGGTTTACTTCTGATCAGATGCAATCCAATGGCACAATGTAAGCACTTTCTGGGTGTACAGTAATTCTTTTTTAACTCAAGAAGCGCCTGAGATTCAGAAGCATTCCGTGGATGAATACTGAGCATTTTCCAGTATTTGATTACCTTGTTATCTTCTGGTTGAATCTTCGAAATTAACATAAGACTATCGTCTTTTATTTCGGGTTTCATATTTTCTCTTCCATAAACAAATTTCATGGGTACAACAGTGTTGATGATAATATTATCAATAGCACTTTTCCCAAGACTTTTGTTGCTTTTTTTCGAGAGCACGTCAAATTTAAAATGATCAGACCAATAAGGTGAGCATTGTATACTGAATAGTTTATATATCTCTTCAACTTCTGCAGTATGCATAAGTTTACTAAACAATCCTGATGATTGATTTATCAGACGTGCAAATTGCGCAATCCTGATGGTAGGAAAATTCGTTGGGCGCAAGCGTCCTAATTTCCAAAGAGAACTATCCAGGGGTTCGAGATTGTATTTATGCTTCAGAAAATGATATTCTCTTTTTAGTATTTCAGGGTAAGCATCGTTGAAATTATTTGCCAGCAAACCTGCCTGTCCAAAAAGCAATGCCTCCAGCTGAGTAAGGTCATTTTTATGTTTGGAAAGGAGCATATAAGGTGTTTTTTGCGCCAGCAAACCAAAAGGACTGCTGTTGACCTTGAATCCAAAATTTCGCGCCAAAAAATAATAGAAAGTCTTTTCCCAGTTTTGTTCAAAATATTCAAGAAAACTAATGATTTCCCCGGCTTTTCGTTCTAGTCTGTCTACAAGTAAACGACTCAACCAGTTCATCATGATAAAATTGTCTGCTTCCTGAATGTAATTAGCACAGGGTATCCATGTTTTTGACTGAATGATCTTTTCATAGTTTTCTGGCAAAAAAGGATCAATAAAACCAGCGACCTCAAAAACAGGTACCATCCGTCCCAGCGAGTCCGTAATTTCCTTATCATGCTTATAAACCACATGCAGGATGATATTCTGATATGCCTGGTCATGCTGATGTCCGTGCCTGAACCAATCGCTGCTTTGCAAATGCATTTCAATATTACCCGCCCAAAGTGTTCCATCAATTTTTACTTTAGCAGCAGAAAAATCGGGACCAGAATTGGTATTTCCATCTCCGGGATGAATAATCTCAATTACTTCACCCCTGGTGGTTTTCAGCAAACTGCGCTTAAACAACCTGTACTTCCAAAGAAAATGAATAAATTCTTCCTTCATAAGCAAAAGTGTATTCCAGTGAGAAAAATATTTTTTAAGTCCACTCCCCAAAGCGTTTTTTGGGAAGTTCGTGAAGATTATATGTTTTTAATTCCTTGAATACTAAATATTAAAAAGAGTATTTATTCGTGTAGTCTGATGTGTTTTGCAGACAATATGCTTTTTTTTTGACAGGACACATTGTTTGTTAATATAATCACCTTTGCCATTAAAATCAATCAGATTATATCCATCTTCATCTGTTTGTATTGTTTATATTATTGATTATTAATCTATTATGACTTTAATGAGAACCCTGATAATGTCAGCGCTACGCACTTTGTCATAAGGCCAATAATCATCCGCTTATGTGTCAATAATATTGTCATGTTCATATTATTTTATCAACACAGATCACCTGTTGCTAAAATATTGACTGATAAACGTATGCCAAAATACATAAAATTATTTAGTTGTCCAATCCAGGTTGTGGTTTTAACCTTATTATGTTTGAGAAAAACCGGAAAAAAACTCAAATACTTATAAAATCAACAAAACAAACTTTCTTTGCACAAAAAGAGATCAACACAGTACCGGCAATCCTGTTGCTAAAAACAAAAAACGGACATTACAATCATTTTGTAATCCCCCGAAGATGATTTTTTTTACCATAGATAAATGAGTCCACTCCGAAAACTTGTTTTCGGCAAATCTGTGTTCATTTTCATTTTTTTAACACATTGATTATCAGTATTTAAAATCTGTGTAAATCTGTGTAATCGGTGGATAATTTACTTTTCAGAGTGGACTCATAAATCAGGTTTCAAAAGTGATAATTTTGGCAAAGATCCTTTCATGAAAAAACATGATGAATTAGAAAGAGATTTATCTGGGAAGGAAAAACACTATGAAGTTAATTTGTTGTTGGAGTTTGTGCAAAAAATATTACATTTGTAGCAACGAATTAATAATTGCTTTCAATGTATGAAATTGTTGCCTCTGGTTGTTGAAGGGATCGAAAATAAAATAAAAAAAATACATTACATCAATCAGGAGTTAAAACAGGAAAAGGCAGAATTGCTTGAATCGATCAGAATAAAGGATGAAAAGTATGCCGAATTGTCCAGGAGATTTCAACAATTAGAAAATGATTACAATACACTGAAAGTTGCCAAATCAATTTCCGGGGAGCATCAATTGCAGTCCCGGTTAAAAATTAACGAAATGTTGCGGGAAATACAAAAGTGTTACTCACTTTTAAACAGGTAGACCGCATTTGGTTTTAATGAACGGACAACATATATCAGTAATAATTGCTGACAGACCTTACAGATTAAAAGTAAATAATGAACAAGAAGAGGAGCAGTTCAGAAAGGCAGGACAACTTATTAATGAGAAACTACAGGAGTATGCCAGCCATTTCGCTTTCAGAGATAAAAGAGACTTGCTCGCCATGGTGGTTCTTCAATTTGCTGTTGACTTTTTGAAATCAAAACAAGCACTTGATTATCAGGAGGAACTAAGAGATAAATTAAATAATATAGATCAAATGCTTGACATCTATCTAAGTGATTAACAACGATCTTTGAAAAAATATAAGCTATACCCGCATTAATTCAATACACGTTTTTGAAACTCAACATTAAAAACTTTTGAGGATTAAGCTCAGGATATCAAAAACAGGCCTCATTTATTATGTTCGCATAATAAAATCACTTTGGTGATCAGTGGACGTTTGCGAATTTCTGGCCTCCTCATTCATGTATAACCGGGGTTTCATACAAACCTTATGAATTAATTGCGGGTTTTTTTATTCTCTTTTTTATTAACATATTTTCAAATACTTTTTAATGATATAACAAAATGGACTTAATTATAAACATTATTATTGCTATTGTATCGATAGGAATCGGTGTTTTTGCCTCAGCCACTTTTTTGAGAAAAGCACTTGAGAAGAAAAGTATGCAGATACTCAAAGATGCAAAAATAGAAGCAGAAGTCATCAAAAAAGAAAAAATTCTTCAGGCAAAAGAAAAATTTCTCCAACTAAAATCAGAGCATGAAAAATATGTGTCTGATAAAAACAGCCAGATTGCTGCCAACGAAAACAGGATAAAGCAAAAAGAGATTTCGTTATCTCAAAAACTCGAAGAACATGGCAGAAAACAAAAAGAGATAACCCTGATCAAAGAAAATCTCAATCAACAACTCGAAATCCTCAACAAAAAGCAGGGCGAGCTGGATAAAATTTACAAACAGCAACTGGAACAACTGGAATCTATCAGCGGTATGTCGGCAGAACAGGCAAAAGAGCAAATGGTGCAGGCACTCAAAGATGAAGCACACTCAGAGGCTCAAACTTTCATTAAAGACATTATGGATGAAGCCAGACTTAATGCATCCAAAGAAGCTAAGAAAATTGTTGTACAGTCTATACAACGAACCGCTACCGAGGTGGCTATAGAAAACTCCGTTTCAGTATTCCCTATCGAAAATGATGAGATCAAAGGAAGGGTTATCGGACGTGAAGGAAGAAATATCAGAGCATTGGAAGCAGCAACAGGTATCGAAATTATTGTAGATGATACTCCTGAAGCAATTATTTTGAGTGGTTTTGACCCCGTCAGACGTGAAATCGCAAGACTATCGCTCCATAAACTCGTTACCGACGGACGAATTCATCCGGCACGCATTGAAGAGGTGGTAGCCAAAACAAAAAAACAGATCGATCAGGAAATTCTCGAAATAGGTAAAAGAACCACTATTGATCTTGGTATTCATGGAATGCATCACGAATTGGTAAGGTTGGTGGGAAAAATGAAATATCGATCCAGCTACGGACAAAATCTGCTCCAGCATTCAAAAGAAGTAGCTAACCTTGCAGCAACCATGGCCAGCGAACTGGGTCTGAATCCGAAGATCGCCAAAAGAGCTGCCTTGCTCCACGACATTGGAAAAGTACCAGACAATGAACCCGATCTGCCCCATGCAATCCTGGGAATGAAACTTGCCGAAAAATATAAAGAAAAACCTGAAATCTGTAATGCTGTGGGAGCCCATCATGAAGAAGTTGAAATGGATAACCTGATTTCTCCAATTATTCAGGTTTGCGATGCCATTTCAGGCGCAAGACCGGGTGCACGCCGGGAAGTTGTTGAATCATACATCAAACGTCTGAATGATCTTGAAGAACTTGCTCTCTCCTATCCTGGCGTAGTAAAAACCTATGCCATACAAGCTGGTAGAGAACTTCGTGTGATTGTAGGCAGTGACAAAATAACAGATAAAGAAGCAGAAAAAATTTCTTACGATCTTTCTAAAAAAATTCAGACTGAAATGACCTATCCAGGTCAAATAAAAATTACCGTGATAAGGGAAACAAGGTCTGTGGCTTTTGCCAAATAAGATGCTTCATACCCGGTTGAAACCAACATGCTTGCGAATGAAATACAAACAACCAATGAAAATAGCAAATATGGAGTTCCATCCGGTCTTACCTTTCAAATTATTGATAGATGACACAAAAGAGGGTTGCACTTCAGTGTAACCCTCTTTTGTTTTCAACATTCAACTTCTTAATAATTAGTTTCTTTTGAAAAAAACTTCTCGATTGATGACCGGTTGTTCAGATATTTTTAACATTGCAAATGAGTATTTGGATGCCGGTAGATCAGATATTTTCAAGGTTAATTTTTTGTTTGGAATTCATGACCATAAAATTTAACTTTGGGCGGTTTAAATAAAAAGATGTTCCGGAAGGTTCCCTTCGCATTTTACAAATTATTTTTATTGTAAAATAACAAACCTAACGACACAGGCAAATGCAACAATATCATAAGTTAATACAACATGTGCTGGAAAACGGGATTGCAAAACAAGACCGAACCGGTACAGGTACATTAAGCGTTTTTGGTTATCAGATGCGCTTTGATCTTTCGCAAGGCTTTCCACTTGTTACTACAAAAAAACTTCATTTAAAATCTATTATTCACGAATTGTTATGGTTTTTAAAAGGCGATACCAACATAGGATACTTAAAGAAAAATGGTGTTAGTATCTGGGATGAATGGGCAGACCAGGAAGGCAATCTTGGTCCTGTTTATGGTGCTCAATGGAGAAGTTGGAAAACTGCCAGCGGCAAAGAGATTGATCAGATCAGTGAATTGATTCAGCAAATCAAAACAAATCCCGATTCGCGAAGGCATCTGGTCAGTGCATGGAATGTGGGCGAATTGCCCCAAATGGCACTTCCTCCCTGTCATATCTTGTTTCAATTTTATGTTGCCAACGGCAGGTTATCCTGCCAACTTTATCAACGTAGTGCCGATATTTTTTTGGGTGTTCCTTTTAACATAGCATCCTATGCTTTGTTTACCATGATGATAGCACAGGTTTGTGATTTAGAACCCGGAGAGTTTATCCATACTTTTGGCGATGCCCATATTTATTCCAATCATTTTGACCAGGTAAAACTCCAGATCACGAGGAAACCAAAACCCTTACCAGTGATGAAAATCAATCTTGGAGTAAAAAATATATTTGATTTTACTTATGATGATTTTACTCTGGAAGGATATGATCCCCATCCCCATATTAAAGGGAAAGTAGCTGTATAATGTGGGATAAGTAAATATGGAGAATTGACCGGGTTTTTCAAACAGTTTGTGATAAGAAATCATAAGAATATCAGGAGCAGTCAAGTCAACAAGCAATGAGATAAGGCGTTAGTTATCGTTGATAAAATTATGTTGTCAAGTACTTTCGTAAAACAGGAAGGTATTGTATAAAATTGAGATATATGAAATTATTTATAGTGGCCGCTGTTGCCAATAACAATGTTATTGGACAGAATAATCAACTGATATGGCATATGCCTGCAGACCTTAAGAGATTTAAAGAGCTCACCACGGGCAATACCATCCTGATGGGCAGAAAAACTTTTGAAAGTATAGGGAAAGCGTTGCCCAACAGAAAAACCATAGTGGTTAGCCGTAAAAAAGATTTAAAGCATGAAAACTGTGTGGTCGTAAACAGTCTTAAAGATGCTTTTTGCTACCTCAAAGACCACAAGATTAATGAATTATATGTAGCAGGGGGGGGCGAGATATACCGTCAGGTAATCAACCTTCATTTTACCAAAAAAATGTATATAACAAGAATATATGCTAATTTTGAAGGAGATAGTTTTTTTCCGGACATAAACCCCGATAAATGGGAGCTGATAGAGCATGAGGAACAGGAAACAGATGAAAAAAATCCGTATCCTTATAGTTTTCAGGTTTACAAAAAGAAGAAATAATCAGATTTTTATCAGGTTTTTTGCTTTTCCTTTCTTGCTGCAGGAAATAAAACATTGTTGAGAATGAGCCGATACCCTGGAGAATTAGGAAACAGGTTAAGGTCTGTAGGAGGGTCTCCTACAAAATGTCTGTAATCTTCGGGGTCGTGTCCACCATAAAATGTAAAAGTACCATTGGCCAGGGTACCATGAATATATCTGGCCTCTGCCTTTCCACGAGTTTCGCCCAATATGGTAATGGAAGGTTTGATTACATCTTTTTTAAAAGCAGTGGTTTGCCCCATAAACCCTTTGATAAGAGATTCGTGATTCTGGGTAAGCATTGTTGGCACAGGGTCCCATTTTGCTGAAAATTCAAAAAGTGAAAAGAAGTCTGTTTTTTGATCTCTTCCTGTTTTGGGTACATCAATATTTGATTTTGCGTATTCATAGGGATTGGTAACGATCTGGAAGTTATGAAAGGCAAAAGTTCGGGAGAAATCAAGTTTTTCCTGTGCCTGTGGATCCAGGGGAGTACCGTCGTATACTTCGTGAAGTATATCTATTCCTTCAGCAGCCAGGGCAATGTCAATACTTTCAGGAGCAGAACACATGGCAAACATATATCCACCCCCAGCTACAAACTGTTGAATGCTTTTGGCAACAGTGAGTTTGAGGTCACCTACTCTTGAAAAGCCTAGTTTTCTTGCCAATTCCTCAGCCAGTTTTACATCATCCTGATACCATGATGCATTGCGGTAGGCAGCCCAGAATTTACCAAACTGGCCGGTAAAATCTTCATGATGCACGTGCAACCAGTCGTATGTGGGCAATACACCCGACAAAACCTCTTCATCGTATATGGCATCATAAGGTATTTCTGCATAGGTAAGAGCCAGTGTAACTGCATCATCCCAGGGTAGACTGTGGGGAGGTGTATACACCGCTATTTTTGGAACTTTATGCAATATAATCTGCTCCATATTTACATCCGGATCAGAAATTTCGTTGAGAATGCCATCGGCTTGTATATCAGCAATCACCTCGAAAGAAACTCCTCTGATGGATAATTCCTCTTCAAATTCCGGGTGGTGAACAAACATAAAACTGCCTCCACGGTAATTGAGCAACCAATTGACCTCTATATCATGAGTGAGCACATAAAAAGCAATGCCATAAGCTTTCAAATGGTTTTTTTGTGTATCATCCATAGGGATGAGTATATGCGCTGAAAATACAGAACTACTCATTACCAAAAAAGTAATGAAAAAAATATAAACTTTAAATCTATTCAGTAAAACATGCATAAACGTAATTTTTTTAGATATAAAAATCAGATAAAACCGTTTGATGATTAAAATTGTCAGATAGAATAAAAAAGAGAGTCTTTCCCTGATTTTAGATGGTTTTACCCATTTACAACGAAAAAATCGTTAGATTATGCGATCGTCAAAGGCATAAAAAAAAGTTATTCTAATTTGTGTCAGCAAGAAAACACCTGTTTTATGTGTTTTAAAAGACTAATTTACGAAAAGATGGGCAAAAAGACAACCTAAAAATTAAAAAGGCACCTCCTGGTCATCGTTATCATCGTTCATGCGCGATGGGAGAGTAACCACGTTTTGTGGAGAATTATCAAAAGATGCAGAAGGTGAAAGTTCTCCGCCGGTTACATCGTATTGATGGGTTTCATAGTCAATAAATTTGGCAAATTTGGGAATAAACCTGAGCGGTATATCTTCAAGAGCTCCATTTCGGTGTTTGGCAACGATAAACTCAGCAAGACCTTCAGTGGAATTGCCCTGTTCATCATCCATAATCTTATAGTATTCTGGGCGATAAATAAAGCAAACCATGTCTGCATCCTGCTCAATAGCCCCTGATTCCCTGAGGTCAGAAAGAAGAGGTTTTTTATCTCCGCCCCTGGTTTCAACAGCTCGGCTGAGTTGAGAGAGAGCAATGATTGGAATTTCAAGCTCTTTTGCCAGACTTTTTAGGGACCTGGAAATATTGCTGATTTCTTGTTCACGGTTGCCGCCCCGGTCTCCTCCCCCCGACATCAGTTGCAGGTAGTCTATGATGACCATTTGAATATCATGTTGTGCTTTTAGTCTTCTGCTTTTGGCACGCAGTTCGAATATGGAAAGAGCGGGAGTATCATCGATAAACAAAGGTGCATCTGTAAGATTGCGAAGTTTGGCGTTAAGTTGCTCCCATTCATATTGTTCGAGTTGTCCTCTTTTGAGTTTTTCTGCGGGAAGTTCAGATTCACTGGCAATAAGTCTTGTAACAAGTTGTACACCTGCCATTTCGAGTGAAAACACCGCCACGGGTTTTTTGAAGTCAACGGTCATATTACGAGCCATAGACAGAACGAATGCTGTTTTACCCATGCCCGGGCGTGCTGCCAGAATAACAAGATCAGATTTTTGCCAGCCTGCCGTAACCCTGTCTATAGCAGCAAAACCACTGGGAATACCACTGATATGTCCTTCCTGTTCCCTTGATTTTTCAATTTGCTTAATAGCATCTTTGACCAGTGAAGGCATATCCGAATAATTTCTGCGGAGGTTGGTTTCACTGATGGCAAATAATTCTTTTTCGGCTTTATCAAGAATATCGAATACATCAGATGAATCTTCATACGATTCTTTGATGATATCATTAGATATCCTGATCAATTCGCGCTGTAAGAATTTTTGTATTACAATACGGGCATGAAATTCAATATTGGCGGCAGAAGCGATCCGGCTGGTCAGTTGCGAGATGTAATAAGACCCGCCAATGGTTTCCAGTTCACCCGATTTTTGCAACTCCTGTGTAACTGTTAAAATATCAACGGGTTCTGATTCCGAAAAAAGTTTATGTATTGCTTTGAATATGCGCTGATGCGAATCCTTGTAAAAAACTTCGGGTTTGAGGATATCTATTACGTTGGTGAGTGCATTCTGTTCGAGCATCATGGCTCCTAAAACGGCTTCTTCCATGTCAAGAGCCTGGGGGGGTATTCTGCCATGCTCTCCTAAAGCAGCACTACCAGAAGGCGCAGGTCTCCGGGATAGTCGCTGAGGTGCTTCTGTTTGTTTTTTAAAGGGTTCTTCCATTTGGCTAAAATAACCAATCTCATCGTACTTTTTTACTATTTCCTCAGATAATTTTTCAACAAAAAAACAATCTGCTGAAGTTCAATAACAAAGCAGAAAATATTTTCTAAAAACTGATATACAGAAAGTTATGTAGTTGTTTCTAAATATCAAATCATTACATTACCAGGAGGTTTTATTGTATATCTTCAACAATAGATTCGGTATGCTCATCCGGTAAATCTCCTCTGTAGGAGAACTTCAAAAACAGGCGAGCAGTGCTAATCACATCTTTATTACAATAAACAGCAATGCGCTTGAGGTCTTTTTCTTTGTAATAAACCCTGGCTACATCACTACCTTTGATATCATCTTTGGGTGTGGGAATATCAAAAAGGGAGCACAACAGATTCAGCGAAGTGTAGTGTTTGTAATCCCCAAATTTCCAAAGTTCCAGGGTGTCGAGATGTGTAACGTCCCATGGTTTCATGCCAGGTGTATTTAAAATTGTGGGCAGGGGTATCTGGTTTACCAACATCCGGCGGGCGATATAAGGAAAATCAAACTCTTTGGAGTTATGACCACATAAAAAGTGCTGTGAAGTATTGAATTTAAGGTTTAGCAATTCAGCAAACTCTTTCAGGATGATAGATTCATCATGATTATAAAAAGCTTTGCACCTGAATTTCATTTGTTGTTCTTCCTGGTAAAAGAATCCTGCTGAAATGCAAATAATTTTGCCAAATTCGCTGAAAATTCCTGCTTTTTCAAAAAACAATTCGTCATCGTGGAAAGGAAGTTCTGTTTTTATTTTCGCTGCTTTTATTTTCCATAATTCTTTAAAATTTTCAGAGAGCATATGAAAATCTTCCACTACCGGAACCGTTTCAATATCGATAAAAAGGATTCGCTGCAATTTAATTTTTTGAAGCATTCGCTAATGATTTTCGTAATTAGTTTTTGCAAGAAAACGCCAAATACTGCGTTATTCTCGTTTTTGAATCAGTCATTTACGAAAAGTAAACACCTTAGATTCAAAAACTTCGAAAGCCTTGTCTTTGACGATTTCTTATCAAAGACACCAAAAATAAGTGTTTTTTTGCTGACACTAATTACCTTTAAAAAATTAAAGATTAGTGATTACTTTAAATTCAGTACGACGGTTTTTTGCTTTTCCTTTTTCCGTGTCATTATCCATAATAGGAACGGTGTCGGCATAACCCCGGTAACTTAGTCTGTCTTCATCTATACCGTTCTCAACCAAATAATTATAAACACTTAGTGCCCTTTTTTCTGAGAGTTGTTTATTATATTCAAAACTTCCGGTATTGTCGGTATGTCCGCCAATTTCTACAGATATCCCTTTATTTTCTTCCAGTAGTGTGGTAAGTCTTTCCAGTTCGCTTAAAGATTCAGGCATCAGAGTATGGCTGTCTGTTTCAAAAAAGATGTTGCGTAGTACCACCGATTCTCCTTCTTTAATGGGATGAAGCGGTATATCATAGAGATGGGGGTCGGTATCTGTACGGGCATCGTCAAAAGAAAAATTTTCAGAAAAGAACAGGTATCCATCAGCAGAAACATTTAATCCCAGATCAGTACTTAAAGGAATGGGTACCAAAAATTCGCCTGTTTTTTCATCCGAGTTGGATTTTACGAGTGTTTCACCGGAATGCAGATCAATCAATTCAAAACTGGCACCCAAACGGTCGCGGTTTTCAGCATCGTAAACAAATCCTTTCATATAGGTAACCGGAGCAGGTCTTGCTTGTGGATACAATTCAAAAAAGAAAAGATCTGTTCTTTTAGAATCATCATTTTGTTCGGAGGCAAAATAGGCATAATTACCGGAGGCACTCACCACCAGTGAAATTTCATCGGCATGTGTGTTGATGGGATATCCCAGGTTCTGTGGTTTTTGCCATTTGCCGTCATCCCCTTTCCTTGTATAGAAAATATCCATTCCACCCATTCCCATATGTCCATCAGAAGCAAAATATAACGTGCGATTATCCGGGTGAATAAATGGCGACATCTCTTTTCCACCAGTGTTAATCACCTTTCCTAAATTAACGGGTTCCGACCAGGTATTATCTCTTTTGCGCATTGACATCCAGATATCCATGCGTCCTGTATTTCCCTTACGACTGCTAGTAAAATAAAGTGTTCTGCCGTCGGGCGATATAGAGGGTTGAGATTCCCAGGCGGAAGTATTAACAGGAGAACCGATATTAACCGGATTGGCCCATTTGTCGCCTTGCCGTGTTGCAACATAAATATCACAACTTCCCAGTCCGTCGGGTCTGCTGCAGGCAGTGAAATAAAGATACATACCATCGGCAGATATGCTTTGTGCGCCTTCGTTTCCGGGTGTGTTAATAGGTTCTCCCAAATTTTCGGCTGGCATCCACTCACCCTCAACTTTTCGACTGATGTAAAAATCCTCGGTTTCCCTTCCCAGATGCATGTTTTCCCTGTCTTTTCGAGGCATTTTACGGGTAAAGATCAACATTTGCTCATCGGCAGTGAGGGTAGGGGCGTATTCATCAAACTCACTGTTGACATTACGACCCAGGTTCTGAGGATCGAATGGTACCGGATTGGCTATCGCTTCGAGAGCGAAGTCGCATCTTTTGAGGTTAAACTCGGCCATGTTCCTCATATTCTCACTGATGTCATCAAAAGCAATAAATTGTTTCAGGTAATCATTCGCTTTTTGATACTCTCCAATAGCAAGCAGAGATTCGGAGGCATAAAAAAGTAAATTAGGGAAAAATTCAGGATCAATTTCTATGGCACTATCAAAAGATTCCACCGCCATTTGATGTTCATTGATACTTTGAAACATTTCACCCATTACGATGTAGGCTTCTATAAAATCAGGGTCGTATCTGATGGCATCCTGAAAGCTTTGGTAAGCGGTTTCGATATCACCAAGATTATATTTTTCTAATGCTTGTTCAAAAGCTTTTTTTGCTCTGTTGTTTTTTGTGCTGAGTTCCCCGGGTACCTGTCCGATCAATGAAGGTAATGCAATAAATAAAAATAAGCAAATACCGAAAACCCTCTTCAGTTTATACATTTCTTTGTTATAAGTTATTAATCCTTTTCCTGATATCAATTATCCGACTGCAAACCTACAAATTTTGTGCATTACGAACAATAGAGAAACCCTTAGTTTTACAGAAAGTTTAGCGAATGTAGGAGCGATATATGTTTGGCAACTTAAATGCTGCAAAATCAAAAATACAGTCACCTGTTTAAAAAGGAATTATCTCTGATCTAATCCCAATTTCCTATTTTACCAGGAATAGTCTAAAGATTATATCCGAGGCAACCTGTAATAGATAATTTAGTATTTATTCAGAACTCTAAAAGTATAATGGTGCACTGTAGGTTTCTCAGGATTTGATCCGGATATGATGTAAGTAATAATTGTTTCTATGCAGGACATCGTAAAAGTTTGTAAGGCATACAACCCGCGTAATGGAGTATATTTGTTTCAAATCATCCATGAATATGGAAACCCACGAAATACTGTTGCCGGATTATTAGATTATGGAATCTTCATATACTTATGACTTTGTAGTGAAACCATCCAGCGGGGATTTTGCATGACAAAATCAGTAATAAGAGGAAGCATCAATTCATGGCGGCTCCACTCAGGTTGCAAGTACAGCAGGCATTTGTCTTTCACAAATGGGATAGAGGATATTGCAAAATTGAAATCATTTTCTTCGTGAATAATAATCTTGAGTTCATCGGCCAGTTGCAACATCTCTTTGGTAGGTGGCAACTGCGATTTGGGAGATACGCATATCCAGTCAAAAGTTCCGCTGAGAGAACATGTTCCGGAGGTTTCAAGAAAAATACTGATGGACAATGACTTCAGTTTTTGGCACAAAAAATCCAGGTTATAGAGAAGAGGTTCACCACCAGTTATCACCACTGCTTTAGCAGGATATTTCTTCACCTCTTCCACGATTTTATGCACAGGTGTGAGAGGGTGAAGACGGGCATCCCATGATTCCTTAACATCGCACCAATGACATCCCACATCACATCCGCCAATACGAATAAAAAACGCAGCTTTTCCGGTATTAAAGCCTTCTCCCTGGATGGAATAAAACATTTCCATCACGGGCAGGATTTCGCCCTTGTCTAACTGATTTTTCTGCAGTGTATCTAATCCGTTGGGTTTGCAGGAATTCAAGTGTCTGGATAAATTTCGTTTTTTCTTGCTTTGAGCGTATTTTTCAGTAACGACACTATGGTCATGGGGCCAACACCTCCGGGAACGGGGGTTATATAAGAAGTTTTGGGTGATACAGATTCAAAATCCACGTCACCGCGCAGTTTAAATCCGGATTTGGTTTTACCTGAAACCACGCGGTGTATGCCAACATCAATGACTACTGCATCCTGTTTTACCATTTCGGCACCTACAAAACCTTCCTTACCAATAGCCACAATCAATATATCTGCCTGTCGTGTGATCTTTGCCAGATCAATAGTTCGGCTATGACAAACGGTTACCGTGGCATTTCCGGGTTCTGACGTTTGCGACATCAAAATACTGATGGGTCTTCCTACAATATTACTTCTGCCCAATACCACGCAATGCTTTCCCTTTGTCTCTATACCTGATTTTTTGATCAGGTCTATGATTCCCTGTGGAGTAGCAGACACATAAGCTGGCAATCCAATGGTCATTCTGCCTACATTTTCAGGGTGAAAACCATCTACATCCTTTCGGGGGTCTATGGATTGGATAATCTTTTGCTCATTGATATGCCCTGGCAGGGGTAGTTGTACTATAAAACCATCAATTTCAGGGTCGTTGTTCAGAAACCTGACCGTTTCAAGCAGTTCTTCTTCAGATACCTCTTCTCCCAATTTGTAAACAGAAGAGTTGAAACCTACTTCTTTGCAGGCTTTGGCTTTGCTGTTTACATAGGTTTCACTTGCCGGATCGGCTCCAACCAGTAAAGCAGCCAAATGCGGTGGACGCTCATGGGCGTCGGTCATTTTTTTTACTTCCGCCGCAATTTCACTTCTTAATCCGGCAGCAATCGCTTTTCCATCTATTCGTTTCATTCATTAAATTATTTTTTTTGAAGCAAGGAATGCCTGGGATATTTCAACGCACTAATAAAAAATGGGCAGAGCGTTTTCACAGGCATTTATTCTTCATGTAAAACAGGTTTTGGCACAGATTAATATATCACCTTTGTGTTATCTTCTCATGCCCTGCATTCCTTTCATCATATTTTTTATTTTTCCGCCTCCGCCCGACATCATCTTCATCATTTTCCTTGTATCGGCAAATTGTTTGATCAGTTTGTTTACTTCCTGAATATCATTTCCACTTCCATCTGCAATTCTTTTTCGCCGGGAACCATTTAAAAGAGAGGGATTTTGTCGCTCTTCCGGAGTCATGGAATAAATAATAGCTTCAATTCCTTTGAAGGCATCATCCTCGAGGTCAACATCTTTCATTGCTTTTCCCATACCGGGGATCATACCCATCAGGTCTTTTACATTACCCATTTTTTTGATCTGTTGAAGTTGTTTGAGAAAATCATCAAAATTAAACTGATTTTTGGCAATTTTCTTTTGCAGTTTCCGTGCTTCTTCCTGGTTAAACTGCTCCTGTGCTTTTTCTACCAAAGAAACAATATCACCCATTCCCAGTATTCTGTCTGCCATTCTTTTGGGGTAGAAAAGGTCGAGTGCATCAATTTTTTCACCAATACCAACAAATTTAATTGGTTTTTTAACTACCGACCGTATGGTAAGTGCGGCACCCCCGCGTGTATCTCCATCCAATTTGGTAAGTACCACCCCATCATAATCTAGTCGGTCGTTAAAAGCTTTGGCTGTGTTCACTGCATCCTGCCCGGTCATGGCATCAACAACAAACAGTGTTTCCTGAGGATTAAGTTCTTTTTTTAGTGAAGATATCTCGTTCATCATCTGTTCATCAATAGCCAAACGACCGGCGGTATCTACGATCACCACATCGTGCCCCATGGTTTTGGCATGGTTAACTGCTTTTTTGGCAATTCCCACCGGATTTTTTGACCCCTCCTCGCTGAATACTTCCACACCTGCCTGTTCAGCCAGTACTTTTAACTGATCGATGGCGGCAGGGCGGTAGACGTCGCCAGCAACCAGCAATACCTTTTTAGACCTTTTATTTTTCAGGTGATATGCCAGTTTGGCCGTAAGTGTTGTTTTACCACTTCCCTGCAATCCTGAGATCAGAACAATGGCAGGTTTTCCTTTTATGTTGATCTCCTCATGTTGGCCACCCATCAATGCGGTGAGTTCTTCGTGCATGATCTTAACCATGAGTTGACCCGGTGAAACACTGCTAAGGACATTCTGTCCCAATGCCTTTTCCTTCACCGTTTCGGTAAAGTTTTTCGATATCTTGTAACTTACGTCTGCATCGAGCAGCGCTTTTCTTACATCTTTCAATGTTTCGGCAACATTGATTTCTGTTATATGTCCTTGTCCTTTTAGTAGTTTAAAGGCCTTGTCTAACCTGTCTGTTAAATTATCAAACATCTTAACTCGTTTTTAATTTTGTGCAAAATTATCATTAATATTTGGTTTATCACAAACTTTTCCCAATCCTTAATATATGGTTAAAATATGATTATAATTTGATATTGTGAGTTTTAATAAAAACCTTCATATTGTTGTCTAAACGGGAAGTTCCCATTGTTAACAATTGGTTGAAAAATTGACGTCATCATCACTAAAGGGAGACATATTTTTTCCTACATTTAAAGCGTTTTTCTGTTGGCACTTTCAAGAAATTACCTTGGTGCAAAAGAGCGTAAATTTTTAGTAACTTTGCAAAGTCAGATAGATGTCCTGCTTTTTGACCAAAATTTACATTTAAAAGAGATATTTGACACTAAAAAGATGAATTTGAATGAGCATCCAACTAAACGATCCTAACGAAATTCCCTGGCAAGTTGAGCGATTCGAAGAACTCAAAAGCCAAAATTCCCCCATATATTTTGATGTGGAAGATTTTGAGGAGATCATTGATTATTATGCATTGCAGGGTTTGTTTGAAGAAGCTATGCAGATCAATGAATATGCATTGAAAGTTCACCCGGGTTCGGTTGGGCTTTTATTGAAAAACGCACAGTTTTTGGCACATACCAACTCCGAGAATAAAGCTTTGGATATTTTATCGGAAGTAGAAGCACTCGAACCCAACAACGAGGATATTTTCCTTACTAAGGGTGCGATTTATTCGCAGTTGGGAAAATATGAAATGGCAATTGAAGAATACAGTAAAGCCGTGCACAATTCGGATGAGCCCGATTATGTGTATTGCAACATTGCATTCGAATATGAAAATATGGGCAATTTCAATAAAACCCTTGAATATCTTACCAAAGCTTTAGACTTAAACCCCGAAAACGACCTTGCCATTTACGAAGCTGCCTATTGTTTTGACGTTCTTTCACTGACCCAGGAAAGCATACACTTTTTCCAAAAATTGCTCGACCGCCATCCTTACTCTATTGAAGCATGGTTTAATCTGGGAGTTTCCTTTATAAACGCCGAAAAATACGATAAAGCATTAGAAGCATTTGATTTTGTACTTGCCATCGAACCCCAACACAAGATCACCTGGTTTTATGTAGGTTACACTTATAGTTTGAAAAGTGACTTTCTTTCTGCTATTGATGCCTACGAAAAATCGCTGGACAAGGATGAAGGTGATGCTATGAAATGGTATTACATTGGTGAATGCTATGAAAAACTGGAAGATTACAAACGCGCCATTGGTCATTATCAGAAGGCAATCCGGATGAACAGCGATATCACTGATGCATGGATTGGTATAGGGGTATGCGAGCACGAGCTGGGAAACAATAAATTAGCTCTGAATTATCTTCACAAAGCCATCGAAAAAGAACCGGAAAATACTGCTTACTTAAGTATTATTGCCGATGTGTATTTTGATCTGGACAAACCCAACGAAGGAGCAGCCTTTTATGAAAGAGCCATTGAATCGAGCCCCGATGAAGAATCTCTCAGGTTGGATTATGCCGATGCCCTCGCTACAGATGAAAAATTTGATGAAGCCTCCGCCGTGATTTTTCAAGCTATCGACCAGATAGGGAAAACACATTCGCTTTATTACAAAATGGCAGCTTTTTTATACCTTCAGGGGAAAAACAAACAAGGCTCGTATTACTTGCAGGAGGCTTTGATTATGAACCATGAATATCACACCTCTATTCTGGAACAATACCCTGAACTCGCAAAAATAGATGAGGTAATTACACTCATTGATTTTTTTTATTTTCCTGAATAAAAAAATATCGGACAGTTAAATATTCATTTCCAATTATAAATCATAATAAACAATAATCAAAAATTATGACCTTACCGCACTTACCCCAACGAGACGATAAACCACGTCAGAAAGGAATTAATATGATGATGGACAAAGGGTTAAGCTTACAAAATGCCGAACAGATCGTTGATGTTTCAGGACACCTGATCGATTTTGCCAAATTGGGTTTTGGCACCTCTATGGTTAGTAACAAAGTAAAAGAAAAAGTAAAACTTTATCAGCAGGCAGATATTAAAGTATTTGCAGGCGGCACCCTGTTTGAAGCTTGCCTGGTAAGAAACAGTATTGATTTTTATCAGAAGTGGATTGACCAACTGGGTTTGGATGCGGTAGAAATATCTGATGGGAGTATGTTTGTTGAGCATGAAGAAAAGCTGAAATATATCTCTGTGTTTGCTAAAGAATTTACAGTTTTAAGCGAAGTAGGCGCCAAAGATGCAGCAGTGGTTACTGCACATGATGTTTGGTTTAATCATATGAAAGAAGAACTTGAGGCAGGAAGCAGCTTTGTTATTGCAGAAGCACGTGAAAGTGGAAATGTGGGAATTTATGACAAGACAGGATCGGCAGATGCTGCCCTTATTCAAGACATACTCAGTCACGTACCGGCAGAAAAAATCATCTGGGAAGCACCGTTGAAACCACAGCAGGTTTGGTTTATCAAACTGCTCAAAAGTCATGTTAATCTTGGAAATATAGCACCAAACGATATTATCCCGCTGGAAACACTCAGACTTGGACTGAGGGGAGATACTTTTTTTGATGTGTTGCCCGAAGAATTTCACCATAAAAAACTGGTATAAAGTCAGTTGCTGAAAAATAAGAGGCAAATAAAAATGATCAGAACCCAACTGTTCTTAAAAGATTTCAGAAGAACCGGAAAACAGCTGATCTGAGCATAATGAATAAATTTTAAAAAAGAATAATTTTCAGATGGTGAAACCTCACACCCTCTGGTAAAACTATGATGAATCCATGCAACCAAAATTGATAAAACAATACATTTTTCTGGTATTCAGAGGAATGGGAATGGGCGCGGCAGATGTTATCCCGGGTGTTTCGGGAGGTACAATCGCCTTTATAACCGGTATTTATGAAGAACTGATCAATAGCATCAAATCTTTGAACCGGGAGTTTTTTTCGGTTTTGTTTTCTGCTGGTATACCCGCCGCCTGGAAACATATCAATGGAAACTTTCTTGTATCAGTATTTGCCGGGATAATAATCAGCATCCTTTCACTGGCAAATGCTATTAGTTGGTTATTGGAAATGCATCCAAAGCTTGTATGGTCTTTTTTTTTCGGACTAATCGTAGCATCCGTGCTGCATGTTGGCAGAAAAATAAACCACTGGCAAACAAGCACCCTTTTATCTCTGGTTGTAGGTGCAGTAATTGCTGCCTGGATCACCCTTGCCACACCTGCCACTACACCTGAAACCTGGTGGTTTTTATTTCTGTCGGGATGTATTGCCATTATAGCCATGATTCTTCCCGGGATTTCAGGTAGTTTTATACTGCTTTTGCTTGGTAAATACGAATTTATCCTGAATGCTGTAAAAAACCTGAACATTGAGGTCATTGGAATTTTTCTGGCTGGTTGTATTGTAGGTATCATAAGTTTTTCAAACCTCATCTCCTGGCTTTTTAAAAAATTTCCGTCTGTAACCATGGCATTACTTACCGGTTTTATGTTGGGTTCACTCAATAAATTATGGCCCTGGAAAGAAATTACCGCTTACCTCACCGACAGTTCCGGAGAAAAGGTTCCTCTGACAGAAAAAAGCATATCTCCCTTTGTTTATCAGAATCTTACGGGCAATGATCATTTATTGGGATGGGCTATACTATGTGCTGTTGCAGGTTTTCTGATCATTTTTGTATTTGATGTTGTTGCATTAAAAAAGCAAAAAATTAATCCGTAAATTCACAGATATGAAGCGCTTACTGGGTTTGATCGGTTATCCCCTTTCTCACTCTTTTTCTGAAAACTATTTCAGAGAAAAATTTTCACATGAAAAAATTACCCAATGGGAGTATTGCGCATTTCCCATTCAAAGCATTAACCAGTTTGGAAACCTGCTGAAGGATTATCCTACTCTTGAAGGTCTCAACGTTACTATTCCTTATAAAGAACAAGTGATTCCTTTTCTTGACGATTTATCTGATACAGCCAAAGAAATATCGGCTGTAAATACCATAAAAATACACCGGAAAGCAGGTCAAATACACAAAACCGGATATAATACAGATGTTTATGGTTTTGCCAGAACACTTGACAAGCATAATATACCCCGTGAGATTAAAACACTGATCCTGGGAACGGGTGGAGCATCGAAAGCGGTAGAATGGGTTTTGAAAAAGCGGGGTTGTGAAGTGGTTTTTGTTTCCAGAAAGACAAACAAAAAAAACTGTATCAGTTATAGCAGACTTGAAAAGATCACCCTTAGAGATTTTCCCCTGGTAGTAAATACCACACCGCTTGGTATGTATCCCCATACAGAAGAAAAACCCGATATACCTTATCATACTGCATCCACCTCCCATGTTTTTATTGATTTGATATACAATCCTGGCGAAACGGCATTTATGAAAAACGGGAAAAAAGAAGGCGCTAAAGTTGTCAATGGTTTGTATATGCTCCAGCAGCAGGCAGAAAGGGCGTGGAGGATATGGCAGCAAAATGCTGATTGACATTTACTCTTTGTAAGCTTTGTTTTTCATGATCCAGAAATAAATGAGGATGGATGAAAAGAAAATGCCACCAATAAAACCCGGCCATGGGTCATGATTTGGTAAGGGGTTGATAGCAAGCCGATAGAATCCATTCACGATAGCAAATATGCCGGCTAATGCCAATGTAAGAAACAATAAGAAATCCGATACCTTTTCCCATTTTGCAGGTTTTTCCCTTTTGTACTTCTTCTTATATTTTCGGGTTCGATACTTTTTAGTTGTTTTTTGTTTTGGTGATGGGGAAGATGGATACTGAGCCGGGCGATAATATACTTTTGTTGTGAAGTTTCCTGTTCTTAAACGAGCATCATAGTCTTTTCGTTTCACCTCATCTTTCAATACCTGGTAAGCTTCATTGATCTTTTGGAAATGATCGTGTGCAGCTTTTCCGGGGTTTACATCAGGATGCATCTTTTTTGCCAACTGCCTGAAGGCTTTTCGCACCTCATCATATGATGCATTTCTTTGTATTCCAAGTATCTGATAATAATCGTTCAAAAGAATTATTTTGTTGGAGTTACGGATAACTGAATCTGGGAAGGTAGCTGAAATATCTTCAGATCAAACTGAGAAACTACCGAGAGTATATGATCAAAAATATCTGCCTGAATGGCTTCATAGTTTACCCAATTGATATCATTGGTAAACGCGTATATCTGTAAAGGTAATCCTTTTTCCTGTGGTTGCATCTGTCTGACCATGCAGGTAAGTTCTTTATGTATACTGGGATGACGTTGCAGATAATGAGTTATGTAGGCCCTCAATATACCTATGTTGGTCATTCGTCTCCCGTTTAAGGGGTTTTCAGGATCGAGATTGTATTTTTTGTTGTGCGCTTCAATTTCTGCTTTACGTTTTGCAATATAATCTTTCAAAAGTGAAACTTTTGAGAAGCGTTCCAGCATCTCTTCATCACAACCTCTAATGGTATTGATGTCGATGTATATGTTTCTCATGATTCGCCTTCCCCCCGTCTGAACCATTCCCCTCCAGTTTTTAAAGGAATCTGATACCAGGGCATAGGTTGGTATGGTGGTGAGTGTGCGATCAAAATTTCTGATAAGAACGGTATTGAGACTGATATCAATCACATCGCCATCTGCACCGTATTTAGGCATCTCTATCCAATCGCCTATCTCTACCAAATTGTTGGCAGTAACCTGCACGCCCGCTACAAAATTCAGAATAGTATCACGAAAAACAAGTAAAAGCACTGCTGTGAGGGCACCCAAACCGGTAAAAATATAAACGGGCGATTTGTCCAGAATGGTTGCAAGGGCAAAAATCACTGCTACTATACCAGATATGATTTTGGTAACCTGCAAATATCCTTTAATAGGTTTGGTTCTGGCAATTTCAAATTCATTATAAATAGCACCAATAGCATCAAGCAGAGCGTAAAAAACAATCAGAAATATGAATATCAGGTAGAGGTTGGCTGCCAGATATGCCAGGTCAACCATGATTGGAAACTCAGCCATAAAAGCAGGAGCCACCAGGTATATGACCAACACGGGTGCTAAATGCGACAAACGTTGAAAAACATGTTTTTCAAGAAAGACATCATCCCAGCGATTCTTGCTTTTTCTTACCAACTTTCTTACTAACTTCATGATCAAAAACTTGGCTATCCAGTTGAGAATAATTGCCAGGACAGTAATAATCAACAGAAAGAAAAAAGCTTTCAAAGGGTGTGTTGAAACATTGGTTAAACCCCAATTACTTAAAACTGAATTGATATATTCATTAATGTGTTCCATGCTTTTGAATAAAACTTTTTTAGACAAACTTTTTTCCAGCGCAGCAAACGTAAGAATTTTTCACGAAACAGAGATGTATTTTTAATGCAAACATACATGAAAAATCCCGGTCATATAAATGAATGAACCGAGCCATGACAAAGTTTTTGACACACACGCACATGATTATAATGCGC
>CAYPFV010000009.1:0-43534 GCA_964410015.1 uncultured Bacteroidales bacterium | reverse complement strand
GATTAAATAGGTCAGATGCCTGCCCCGTTCTTTTCTTACGGGGGAGCTCGCTAACGGTCTGACTGCATGTTTTACATGCCCCGCATTATAATCATGTGCGTGTGTGTCAAAAACTTTGTCATGGCTCGGTTCATCTGGTTATAATTTGACTAATTCGGTCAGATGCCTGCCCCGTTCTTTTCTTACGGGGGAGCTCGCCAAAACTCCGGTTTTGTAATTTTCTCCGAGTTACGAAATTATGATCATTCGAGTGTGTGTCAAAAATTTTGTCATGGTTCGGTTCATCCGTAATTAATTTGCAGATAAGGCCGGATGGAACTCCATGATTGTTATTTTGGCTTCGCCGGGTTCATAAACCCGGTTCATTGCTGTTTGGGTTTGTTATGCCAACATGTTCGTTTCATCAATTGCAAATTGAGCAGCAATAATAGTTATTTGCCTGCTTAATTATTCAGAATTTTCTCTATTTGATTTAATTCATCCTGATCAAAACATATATTTTGTAAAGCTCCAAGATTGTTTTTGAGTTGATCAACGCTACTGACACCAATCAGAACACTAGTAACAGAATGATCTTTAATCAACCAAGCTATTGCCATTTGGGCAAGTGACTGACCTCTTTTATGAGCTATCTGATTCAGATTTTTCACCTTAGCAACAATTCCGGGTGTAATCTGATCTGTTGATAAAAACCCGGTATCTTTTGCTGCGCGGGAGTTTTCGGGTATACCATTCAAATATTTATCCGTTAAAATACCCTGCGCCAGCGGAGAAAAAGCGATGCAACCTATACCCTGTTCTTTGAGGGTTTGAAGTAAACTATCTTCCACCCATCTGTCAATCATTGAATACCGGGGTTGATGGATAAGGCAAGGAGTTCCGAGTTTTCTGAGAATATCAGCAGCTTCAATTGTCTGATCCGTGGAATAACCAGATATGCCTGCATATAAAGCTTTCCCTTGTTTAACAATATGATCCAGCGCCATCATGGTTTCCTCCATAGGTGTTTCAGGGTCAGGGCGATGCGAATAAAAGATATCGACATAATCAAGTTTCATACGTTTTAAACTTTGGTTGAGACTGCTTATGAGGTACTTGCGTGATCCCCATTCTCCGTAAGGTCCCGGCCACATATAATAACCAGCTTTGGTAGAAATGATAATTTCATCGCGATAATTTCTGAGGTCACCGGAAAAAATCCGTCCAAAATTTTCTTCGGCGCTGCCTGGGGGAGGTCCGTAATTGTTGGCAAGATCAAAGTGTGTAATTCCGGCATCAAAAGCTTCATGGATAATTGCCCTGCCATTTTCGAATGTATCCACACCACCGAAATTGTGCCATAAACCTAAAGAAATCACTGGTAGCACCAACCCGCTTTTGCCTGTTCGCCGGTATTGCATCGTATCGTATCTTTTATCCGAGGGTAAATATGTCATAACTATCGCTATTATTATGGAATAACAAATGTAAAAAACTGAGAAAAAATAGCATTAAAATAAAATTAGCGAAAAAAAAACCGGACTGAATCCGGTTTTATAAAAAAGTATTCAAAACTGATTTTTTATTGTCCAATTTTTATAACCAGGTCTACCACACGATTAGAATAACCAAATTCATTGTCGTACCATGAAAGAACCTTTACAAAATTACCGTCAATTACCTGGGTCATCAGCGAATCGAATACAGAAGAGTGGGTATTACCGATTACATCAGTAGAAACGATAGGATCAGTACAAAATTCGAGTATACCTTTCATTTCTCCTTCAGCGACTTCTTTAATCGCGGCGTTAACTTCTTCTTTAGTGACTGTTTTTTCGAGTTCTGCTGTAAGGTCAACCACTGAACCATCAGGAGTAGGAACACGCATGGCAAATCCATCGAGTTTTCCTTTCAGATCAGGAATAACCAGTCCTACAGCTTTAGCAGCTCCTGTGGTGGTGGGAATAATAGACATTGCAGCAGCGCGGGCCCGGCGCAAATCTTTATGAGGTGCATCCAGTATGATCTGATCATTGGTATAGGAGTGTATAGTATTCATCAAACCTCTTTTAATGCCAAACTTGTCGTTGAGCACTTTCGCAAAAGGAGCCAAGCAGTTTGTAGTACAAGAAGCATTAGAATAAATTTTATGTTCAGGTTTGATATCACCATCATTAACACCCAAAACAACAGTAGCATCTACATCATCGGCTGATTTTGAAGGCACACAAAGAACAACTTTTCTGGCACCCGCATCCAGGTGTTTACTAATTTTATCGCGTGTCCGGAAGACACCAGTAGATTCAACCACAACATCTATATCATGGTCTTTCCATGGCAAATCACCAGGGTCTTTCTCAGCGTAAACCTTAATTTTTTTTCCATTTACAACCAGGTCATCACCATCTACTTCAACACTACCAGGGAATTTTCCATGTACTGAATCATATTTAAGAAGGTGCGCCAGAGTTTTGCTGTCGGTAAGGTCGTTAACAGCTACTACTTCAACATCGCTTTTGTTTAGTGAAGCTTTAAGTGTTAAGCGTCCTATTCGTCCAAAGCCATTAATGGCAACTTTAATGTTTCCCATATATATATTATTTTAAGGTTAAAAATTCGTTGGCAAAGGTAAGCCTTTTACATCTTTTTTTTTGGAAAAATCCACAAACTTTTCCATTTACCATTTTAAGAAACTGTTAATTATCCTGATTATTTTCAAAATTTAAAAATTATAGAATAATGAGTAAGCATGAGGTATTCACAAAACAATTATTAATTTTGCAACAGCAAAATAAAACCTTTTAAATTCTGTTTTAAAAACGAAAAAACAACAGGAAACTTAAACGCAGATGATAAACTTTATCTTACTCCAGATTCAGGAAACAGGCGAGCAGGTTGCTGATACCCTCGCAACAGAAACGCCTGCCGAAGAAACACTTAATTTTTTCACTTTGGCACTGAAAGGAGGTATTGTTATGATACCCCTGATAATCCTGTCAATTATTGCTGTTTATATTTTTATAGAAAGATACATGGCCATCAGCAAAGCATCAAAAGAAGAATATAATTTTATGAATAATATCCGGGATTTCATTCATGAAGGAAGGATTGATAGTGCCAAATCTTTGTGCAGAAACAACCAGTCGCCACTGTCCCGCATGATTGCAAAAGGAATAACACGAATAGGACGACCGCTAAATGACATCAATGCAGCGATAGAAAATGTTGGAAAACTTGAAGTATCTAAACTGGAGAAAAACATTGCCTTCCTTTCCACAGTAGCAGGTGCTGCACCCATGATTGGTTTTCTTGGCACAGTAATGGGAATGGTCAGGGCATTTTATAATATGGCCATGGCAGGAAACAACATAGACATTTCGTTGCTGGCGGGTGGCATATATGAAGCAATGGTTACTACCATTACCGGACTTATTGTGGGTATTATCGGGTATATTTGTTACAACATTCTGGTATCGCGTATCGAAAAAGTAGTTTTTATGCTCGAAGCACGCGCTACCGAATTTATGGATCTTTTGCATGAACCTGCATCATAAAAATACAAACTCATGGCAATAAAATTAAGAAATCCAAGAAAAGCCGAATTCAACATGGCATCCATGTCGGATTTGGTCTTTCTATTGCTGATCTTTTTTATGCTTACTTCAACATTGGTTGCTCCTAATGCTATTAAATTGCTTTTGCCTACCAGCGAAAGTCGCACTATGGCCAGGCAAACCATTACCGTTTACATCAATGCAGAAAAGGAATTTTTCCTGGAAGAAAGACGCGTTGATCTTGCACAACTCGAAACCGGATTGATGGAGGCACTGCAAAATGAAACTGAAGGATCAGTGGTTTTAAGATCCGATCAGAGCGTTCCGGTACAAAATGTGGTAAGTGTAATAGATGTGGTTAACAATATCAATGCCATGAACCAGACAAAACACAAAGTAATTCTTGCCACGCAGCCCGGGAATTAAAAGAAGTGAACAATATGGAAGATTCCGGAAACAAAAAATACAATTCAAAAGCTATCATCGGGACAGTAATGTTCCATGGTATCATATTGATTATATTTTTATTTTTCGGATTAACTACTCCCCTGCCCCTGCCAGAGGAGGAAGGTGTAGTAGTAAACCTGGGAACCACCGAACAAGGCATAGGTAATCGTCAACCTGTAAGGTCTTCTACCCCACCACCTCAACCAGAATCTTCCCAATCTGCTCAACCCGCTGAAGATATTGCAACGCAAAGTTCTGAAGAAAGTATATCAATTCCCGATACACCATCGGAGGAGCAGGAAACCAATACACAGGATGATACTCCTGAACCCGAACCACAAACTCCCGAACCAGAACCCGAACCGGAACCACAGGTAAACCCCAATGCCCTTTTTCCGGGTAGTGATGATCAAAGTTCTGCCAGTGAGAACCAGGGAAACACCACATACCCGGGCAACCAGGGGAGCCAGGAAGGCAGCGAAGGTGGAAGCAGCACAGGAGGTGCTGAAGGTGGCGGAATTCAGTTTTCTTTATCAGGACGAAGCGCCAACTTTTTACCTAAACCTGAATACACTTCACAGGCGCAGGGTCGTGTAGTCGTGAAAATCTTTGTAAACCAAAATGGTGAAGTTACACGCGCCATAGCAGGTGAAAGGGGTACAACCACAACAGACCAGACACTGCATCGTCTGGCAGAAGAAGCTGCCAGAAGGGCGCGTTTTAATGTAAAAAGCGATGCTCCTTTTGAACAATCAGGCACCATCACCTACAATTTCATCCGTTTAAATTGATGAACTACCAGCAAACCCTTGATTATCTTTATGCACGTTTACCCATGTTTCAGAGGATAGGCCCTGCTGCCTACAAAAATAACCTCAACAATACATACGCCCTTGCCAACCACCTGAATAATCCCGAAAGGAAATTCAACTCTATACATATAGCAGGTACAAATGGAAAAGGATCAGTTGCTCATATGCTGGCTTCCATCTTTCAGGAAGCAGGATACAAAACTGGATTATGTACCTCTCCTCACCTTAAAGATTTCAGAGAACGTGCAAGGATTAACGGCAAGATGATGCCAGAATCATTTCTTGTAGAGTTTGTAAATCAGCATCTTGAATTTTTCAACCAAATCAAACCCTCCTTTTTTGAAATGTCTATTGCCTTGTGTTTTGAATACTTTGCACATGAAAAACCCGATATTGCAATCATTGAAACAGGACTGGGTGGCCGGCTCGATTCCACAAATATCGTAAAACCCGAACTGTCTGTGATAACAAATATTGGAATGGACCATACAAATTTGCTGGGCGATACACTGGAAAAAATTGCTTTTGAAAAAGCAGGTATCATAAAAGAAAATAAACCTGTAGTAATTGGAAAAACAAGAGAAAAAGTAAAAAAAGTATTCTTAAAAACGGCATCAAAAAAAAATGCTTCTTTATTTTTTGCCGAACAATCCTATCAGGTGGAATCTTTCAGTCAGCTATGGAATAAAAAAAGAAAAGCAAATATTTTGAATATCGTTTTGCATGACAAAGAAAACAACCAGAGATTAGAAGTCAAAAGCGATCTGCCTGGTCTTTATCAAATTGAAAATATAATCACCGTATTAAAAGCTATTGATATTATCCGTAAACAAGGTAAGTATAGTATTTCGCAAGAAGCGATCAGCGAAGGACTTGGCAATGTGATATCCAATACAAATATATCAGGAAGGTGGCAAACAATATCCGACCATCCCAGAATTATTTGTGATACAGCTCATAATGCCGACGGAATATCAAAAATTGTTGAGAACCTGAAAATGATGAACGCTGATCACATTCACTTTATTTTGGGTATGGTAAATGATAAGGATATTGATGAAATTTTAAAATTATTGCCCCGGGAAAATACAACCTACTACTTTTGCACTCCCGCTGTTCCAAGGGGGCTCGATTCGGAAATATTAACAGAAAGAGCAAAAAACAGAGGTCTCAGGGGAAATAATACCGCAAAGGCGTATAAAGCCCTTTTGATGGCAAAACAAAAGGTAAAAAATAATGAAATAATCTTTATTGGGGGGAGTACCTTTATCGTGGCAGAAATATTACAAACGGAGAGCAATTAAAACAATCAGTGCAGATTTTATGATTCTGTGGAACCAAGTTTTTCCTGAATTTGGGCAGCAGTGAGCAAAGAATTAGGCATCACAAAATCAGGGCACATTCCTTTCAATTTCTCACATTCAAAACGTTTGCATAAAGACCACTTTTCAAAGGAATTTAAGCAATAATGATACTTATAAACCAAACGAATATCTTCAGAAATATCAATTTGATCTGAGAACAACCGGCACTTAAATAAGTATGGGCAGCGGGTTTGCATTTTTCATCATTTTGAGCAAATAAAAAATCGGAATCATGTACTACAACAAAATTGGTTGTCAGTTTTCCAGTTAATTTTTCTTAATTCTTAAGAAACAAACTACGAATTCCTTATTATAAACAAATACAAAAATACTCATTACTGCCACAAAAAACAAGAATTATTCAATATAATCGAAAAAAAGTTAGACTAAATTACTAACTCCACTTTTTCAGAAGTACTTCTGCACCCTCAGTAACAGCATATGAAAAATTGTAAATCCAGTCGCCGGTATTGATATATTTTGCTTTCTCTCCGATAGGGTGTTCCATGGGTAAGTGCCTGTGCCCCAAAATAAAATAATCAAAATTCTTCTCTTTGATCTTTTGTTTGCAAAATAAAATATGCCATTCTTTTTGTTCACCTAAAAAAACTTCATCTTTACGCTCATTTGCCATTCTGCTTTTCCTGGAAAAATACAAAGCCAGGCTCATGCCAAACCCCGGATGTAAAAAAGAGAAAAGTTTTATACTTAAAGGGTTAATTAATACTCTCTTCAATATTTTATATCCGGTATCTTTGGGTCCCAATCCATCACCATGTGCAATAAAAAAAAGTTTTCCATTTATAATTCTCTCTTGCGGTTTGGTATGCATGATCACACCCAGTTCCTTTTCAAAATAAGAAAATACCCATAGATCATGATTTCCGGTAAAAAAGTGTACTGGAATACCGCTGTCGGTTATTTCAGCAATTTTGCCCAAAAGACGTACGTATCCTTTAGGAACAACAGTTTTGTATTCAAACCAAAAATCAAAAATATCGCCCAAAAGGTATATTTCGGAGGCATCTTTACACACATGTTCCAGCCATTCTACAAGTTTCCGTTCTCGTATCAAACTTTTTTCTGCGTTGGGTATACCCAAATGAACATCGGAAACAAAATAAATCTTCTGTTGTTGGTCAACCATTATTTTTTCCGCAAAGATAAAAAACCATTTTTGATATTTCCGGTAGATTAATTTTCACGCTATTCTTTTCGGGGGAAAAACGTTTATGGTTTTTAATCCCAAAGTTGATTATACTCTATTGGTATCCTCTGCCCCATTATCATTAAAATATTTTTTCACTCTATCAATACCTATCTTCGAGAATAATGCAAATGTTTGTCGTTTTCAGACCAAACCCATTACCAGGATATCATTATTGTTTTTTTATAACTTTACACCTTGCTGTAAGTTTTTGACTACCCCATCGTCTTCATAAAAACAATGCATATACCAATAAAGAATCACCAAAAAAACTGATACCAGTCCGGGTTTATAAAAAAGGATAAAATAACTACAAATATGGTAGTTTTTGGTAATTCAGATACCACCATTCCCGGCTGAACTAATTTAAAAAAACAAGAGCAAACAAAGCAATAATTAGTATTGTTTAAAACGTTATAAAAAGCAGTTGATCAGTTTTGTTAGGTACTGTTTTTGATGAAAAATTCATGGATTATTCAAGGTCAATGAAATTTTCAAGAAAGATTTAAAGAAAAAACCGCTTCAAAATATAAAAAAACCTATGAACAATAAAGAAAATCCCATGAAAACGATATTTACCAATCCGGTTTATCGTCCGTATTTTACATATTTCTTTATATCCGTGCTGTTTCTACTTTTAGAGTTACCACAGATACAAGCCCAATACTTCGGACGAAACCGCCCCAGTTACAGAAGTTTTGATTTTGAGGTTTACGAATCACCCAATTTTGCTATTTATCATTATTTCGAAAATGATTCGGTAGTAAATTCGCTCGCCAATTCTTTCGAGAAATGGTATCAACGTCATTTGGTTTTGTTTGGGGATACTTTTGACCAACCAAGTCCGATATTGATTTACAGAAACCACCCGGAATTTCAGCAAACCACTGCAGTAAGTGGTTCGATAGGAGTTGGCACACAAGGTGTAACAGAAGCACTCAAAAACAGGGTAGTTATCCCCGCGCTTGCCACCAATGCCCAAACCGACCATGTGATCGGTCATGAGCTGGTACACGTGTTTCATTTCCGGTCTTTGTTTATCGACGATTCGTTATCTTTAAATTCTCTTACCAACCTTCCACTTTGGTTGGTAGAGGGGATGGCAGAATACTTTTCCATTGGTAGTGTAGATGCCAATACATCCCTGATTATACGCGATGCAGTGCAAAGAGATGAATTTCCCACACTGGAGGAGATGACGCGGGATTACTCTTATAACCCTTACCGCTACGGGCATTCATTTGTAGCTTTTTTAGGAAGAACCTGGGGAGACGAGATCATTGCCCCTTTGTACAAAGAAACTGCCAAGTTTGGATATGAAAGGGCAATGGAAAGAATTATAGGATTAAGTGCTGAAACCGTTTCCGGATTGTGGAAAAGTGCAACCTATAATCATTTTGAAGCATACATGAAAGACAGTCTCTTACAAATTCCCAAAGGAGAGAAACTTCTTTCTGAAGAGAATTCAGGTAACATGAATATTGCCCCATCTTTAAGTCCTAACGGTGAGTATATCTCCTTTTACTCCGAAAAAGACCTGTTTTCGCTTGATCTGTATCTTGCAGAGGCAAAAACCGGAAAAATCATCAAAAAATTATCGAGCACAACACGCGGCGGTGATATCGATGCATTTAATTTCTTCGAATCTGTGGGTACCTGGTCGCCAGAAGGGGACAAATTTGTGCATGTTGCCGTTAAAAAAGGGCAAAATCAGCTTGTACTGGTCGATGTTAAAAACCCACGACGTACTGAAACTATTAAAGTGGAAGGAGTACCTATCATCAACAATCCGTCATGGTCTCCCGATGGAAGATATATGGTTTTTTCGGGTCTGGTGGAAGGTGTAAGTAATTTGTATAAGCTTGATATGGAAACCCTTGAGGTAAGCCAACTCACCAATGACAGGTATTCTCATACACAAACCTCATTTTCTCCCGATGGACGTTACCTCACATTTGCTACCGATCTTCTGCCCGATCATATGCCACAGGATACCATCAGTTATACTTTTAATCTGGCAATCATGGATATGGAAGATCCGGAAAGAAAAATTGAAGTTCTGGATGTTTTTGTTGGTGCTAAAAATTTAAACCCGGTATTCGACCATGAACAAAAAGGTATTTATTTCCTGTCAAACCGCGACGGTTTCAGAAACCTTTATTATTACCAGTTAGAGAATAAAAAGGTTTTTAAAATGACCGATTTCTATACAGGAATCAGTGGCATAACAGAACTTTCTCCGGCCATTACAGTGGCCCGCAACTCGGGAGAGGTGGCTTACAGTTATTACCAGGATGGCAAGTACACCATTTATACTGCTGATAATGATGATTTTATCTTTGAAGAGGTTGACCCCTTTGACATCAACATGGAAGCAGCAACCCTGCCACCTCTCAAAAAAACATCGGTTACTTTTGTAGATAATGCACTAAGCTCGGAAATAAGAACACCTGTGTTTCCTGTAGATTCTTTTCAAACAAAAAACTACAAACCCGAGTTTGGACTTACCTTTATCGGAAGCAGCGGCGTGGGTGCCTCTACCAGTAGATTCGGAACAGGAATGTCGGGTGGAGTTTCCATGATGTTCAGCGATATGACAGGCGAAAATCAGCTTTTCAGTGTTTTGGCTGTCAACGGAGAAATCTATGATTTTGGCGGACAGGTAGGATATGTGAACCAAAAACGACGAATCAACTGGGGAGGAAGTATTTCGCATATCCCCTACCCTTTTGCTTTTTTAAATTTAGACGAGGAAGAAGTTGAAAATGAAGATGGAAGCGTTTCCCTGGTTGATGATTTGCAGTTTATTATTCAAAGAACCTTTGAAACACAAGGGGGATTGTTTGCCTTTTATCCCATATCCACAACCAGGCGCATAGAATTAAGTGCCAGCACAGCATGGTATTATTTCCGGCGAGACATTTTTCATACCTATTATGTTGATGGATTTTTTGCCGGACAAGACCGCAGTAAAGGTGAATCACCCCCTGGCTTTAATCTGCAAAGGGTGAGTCTGGGATACATCGGCGACAATTCTTACTTTGGTATGGCTTCACCCATGGCAGGTCAACGCTACCGGTTCAGTATGGAAAAAATGTTTGGCGAAATAGATATGTATTCCGCAACGGCCGATTACCGGAAATATTTCTTTTTAAAACCTTTCAGTATTGCTTTCAGGGGTGCCCACTACGGCAGGTATGGAAAAGACGCCTTCAATGATCTTTTTTATCCCCTGTTTTTGGGATATCCCGGGTATATGCGGGGATTTGACTTTAATGGTTTGCAAAATATCAGTAATTTCGATGACACATTCAATTCTAATGACATACAGGGAACAAAAATGCTACTTGGTGGTCTGGAACTCAAAGTTCCATTTACGGGTCCCGAAAGATTAGCCCTTATCTCAAGTGGATATTTTTTTACCGAACTTAATTGGTTTATCGATGCAGGAATCACCTGGAATGACGGAGACAATTTTTTCTTAGAATATAATCCTTCACCTCTGCCATCTGGAAATTCAGATACAGGTACCTTTCAGGAATCGGGGCCATCAAACAGGTTCCCGGTTTTCAGTACCGGACCATCAGTTAGGATAAACCTCTTTGGGGCAATCATTCTTGAACCTTATTATGCAATACCTTTCACCTTTGGACAAAGATTTCCCGGAGTCTGGGGGTTGAGTTTCTGGCCAGGTTGGTAAACAAAGTAATGAAAAAAATTGGCAATTCCCTTCTCAATTATCACAGGGAATTGCTTTTTTCTTTTCCGGGTAAAACATCGAATTAGTGGCAGCAGGAAAACACTTATTTTTTGCGTCTTCGATAAGAAATAGCCAAAGACAAGGTTCTCGAAGCTTTTGAATCTAAGGACTTTACTTTTCGTATATGATTGGTTCATCTGTTTTAAATTTGATTAAATAGGTCAGATGGAGCTCGCCAAAACTCCGGTTTTGTAATTTTCTCCGTGTTGCGAAATTATAATCATCCGCGTGTGTGTCAAAAACTTTGTCATGGCTCGGTTCAAAAACGAGAATAACGCAGTATTTGGCGTTTTCTTGCAAAGACTGATTAGATGATAATTACCATCAGCAGTTAAACATTGCAAATCCAAATAAACCCGGATTATTTGCTCCTTTTTTTAAAAACACGTGTGAGCACCCGGTGAATAAAAAATCCCACCTAAACCTGCTATTTGAAGATCGATAGTTGGCATAAATAAGATAAACTTTGAAATTTCTGAATGATTTGAGGTACAAAATACTATAAAAGCATAAGTGATTTAAAATTGTTTTTTAGTTTTGCACAAAACTTTATCTACATTTTAAAAATCAGTTATGCCTGAAACAACCCCAATGCAGAGCGAAAATTATTTGTGGTACAAAGACGCTGTCATTTACCAGGTACATGTAAGGTCTTTTTACGACAGCAACAGAGACGGAATAGGCGATTTCAAGGGGCTCATAGAAAAACTCGATTACATTCAAAGTCTGGGAGTAAATACCCTGTGGTTACTGCCTTTTTATCCTTCGCCATTAAAAGACGGGGGATATGATATAGCTGATTTCACCAATATACATCCTGAGTACGGTACCCTTACTGATTTTAAAAAATTTGTAAAAGAGGCACATAAACGAGAATTGAAGATCATAACAGAACTGGTTCTGAATCATACTTCTATCAATCACAAATGGTTTCAGCGAGCACGTAAATCAGCTCCGGGAAGTGTTTACCGTGATTTCTATGTTTGGAGCGACACACCGGAGAAATACACAGATGCCCGTATCATTTTTCAGGATTTTGAAGTATCAAACTGGACATATGACCATGAAGCGAAAGCGTATTACTGGCATCGCTTCTACTCTCACCAACCCGATCTTAATTTCGAAAATCCCCGGGTGCAAAAAGAGGTGCTGAAAATTCTTGACTTTTGGTCGGAGATTGGAGTAGATGGTTTCAGACTCGATGCAGTACCCTACCTTTTCGAAGCAGAAGGCACCAACTGCGAAAATCTGCCCCAAACACATGAGTATCTCAAAACTCTTCGTGAATATGTTGACAAAAACCATAACAATAAAATGTTATTGGCAGAGGCCAATCAATGGCCCAACGATTCCCGTGCCTATTTTGGCGATGGCGACGAATGTCATATGGCTTTCCATTTTCCTCTGATGCCCAGGTTGTATATGGCACTGCGCATGGAAGACAGATTTCCGGTCATCGACATCATGGAACAAACACCACAGATACCAGAAACAGCACAATGGGCCATATTTCTGAGAAACCATGATGAGCTTACCCTGGAAATGGTATCCGATGAAGAAAGAGATTACATGTATAAAAGTTTTGCCCAAGAACCGCGCAAAAGGATCAATGTAGGCATAAGAAGACGACTTTTTCCCCTGCTTCAGGGCGATACAAGAAGCATAGAACTTATAAACTTTCTGCTTTTTTCGATGCCGGGAACACCAATTATTTACTATGGCGACGAAATTGGGATGGGCGATAATTATTACCTGGGCGACCGCGATGGGGTGAGAACCCCCATGCAATGGTCGCCAGATAAAAACGCCGGATTCTCTGATGCTGATCCGCAAAAACTCTTCCTGCCTGTTGTTATTGATTACAACTACCATTATACCACTGTAAATGTAGAGAACAGAGAAAGAAACCCAAGTTCTTTCCTTTGGTGGAAGCGAAGAGTGATTGCCAAAAGAAAGCAATATAAAGCGTTTGGAAGGGGAAGCATTAAGTTTATCAACACATCAAACCCCAAAGTGCTCGCATTTATTCGCAAATACAATGAGGAAACCATTCTGGTCATTGTAAATCTGTCGAGATACTCGCAATATGCAGAACTCGACCTTTCTGAATTTCAGGGCTATGTTCCTATGGAAGTATTCAGTCGGAATGATTTTCCGGTCATCACTGATGAACCCTGGAAATTTTCCATGCAGTTTAAAAACTATTTTTGGTTTGAACTCAGAAAACCGGAAAAAGAGTTAAACCTGGTTTCTGACCATGATGAAAATATCAAAATCTCGACTGCGGCATGGGAAAATATGAACACCTCACTGCAGATGCAGATCAAAAACATACTTTATCATTTTATTTTGAAAAGCAAATGGTTTATTGGCAATTCACGCAAACTGCAGGATGTAAATATTATTGATATCATCCCTGTTCGAAGAAAATCTTCCTTATCCTACATTTTTTTGGTACAATTTGATGTTATCGAAGGTAAAAAAGACATTTACTTTGTACCACTTTCTATGGCGCAGAATTCTCTGGCAACAGAGGTAAGAAACCTGTATCCTGAATCGGTGATTGCCAATATTGAATATGAAAATAATTCTGCATTGTTATACGATGGAATCTACGACAGCACACTTCAGGCAGAGTTATTCAGTCTGATCCGCCGAAAAGCAAAGATGAAAGGGATCAAAGGTGAGATTGAGGGATCATCTGGCAGAAAATTACGACAACTCAAAGAAGAGGATCTGCCTTTAAAACACCATGTTGTTGCCTCCAAAAGATCAAATATATCTGTAAATCTGGGAGATCGCTATTTTCTGAAAATGTACCGTAGCCCACAGGAAGGTGAAAACCCAGATGTAGAGATCATGAAAAATCTTACCCGACATACAGCCTTCGAATCCATGCCTTCGTATGTAGGACGCTTAGACTATAAAAACCCCGAATTTGAAACTACATCCATATCCCTGCTGTCAGACCTGATTCCCAATGTAGGGGATGCATGGGAATGGACCCAAACATCTATTGAAAGTTTCTTTGATAAAGTTTTAAGTGAGAAAGAAGAACTTGATGGATTATCTGTGAACCAAATCGAAAATTTCGATTCATTTATCGGACCTTTTTTCCTTGAAATGACCGAGAAAATGGGCAAAAGAATTGCAGAGATGCACATAGCGCTTTCATCCATTACGGAGGTGAAAGGATTTGAACCAGAAGACTTTTCTCTTCTTTACCAAAAATCGCTCTATCAATCTTTGCGAACAGTTACCAAAAGGCAGTTTGGGTTTGTAAGAACAAATACCCGGTTTACTAATGAGGATTTACAATGCCTGCTTGACGAGACAATAAAAGAGCAGGATATTTATTTTGAATATTTTAAAAAAGTGCTGGAAAAAGAAAAGATTCGCACCAAAAAGATCAGAATCCACGGGAATCTGAAATTAGACAAACTCCTGTTTACCGGGAAAGATTTTATGATCACCGATTTTGAAGGCGAGTTTGAAAACCAGTTGAGTTTACGAAAACTCAAACATTGTCCGTTAAAAGATGTAGGTTCATTGCTTAGTTCCTTTCACTATGCCATTCAAACAGCTTATATATACCGGAAAGAGTTTGTGCCTGTTAATGCAAATTACCTGCGTCCACTTGTAAAAAAATGGTTTGAAAGAGTCTCGGAAGTATTTCTTTCATCTTACATCAAACAAGCAAAAGGAACTGGGTTTGTCCCGGAAGATCCTGTACAAACCAATAGTTTGCTCAACATGTTTATTTTCGAAAAAGCCGTTCGCGAATTAGCAGGTTTCTTAGAGGATGATGACAAAAAATCTCTGATAATCCCCCTCAAATCGCTAAAACGGATTAAAGAAAGTATGGGAAATTGAGTTATATTTGATATCAAAATAATTTTTGATCCGAATTACTGAAAACAAGATTATTCAAACATTATAAGTAGATTTCTAAATGGATAAAAACATGCATCGTCGCGATTTTTTGGGTAAAACGCTTCTGGCAGGAGCAGGCGCAATGCTTTACCCTACTTTATGGGAAAATAACAAAATACTAGGTTCATCTTTACCCATCAGAAAAAATGATATTTCACTTGCACAATGGGCTCTGGTGAATGAGATCAGGCAAAATCAATGGAAAACACTTGATTTCCCGCGTATTGCAAGAGAAGACTTTGGGTTAAACGGTATTGAGTTTGTCAATACCCTTTTTGAAGTACCTACATACAATTATCTGAAACAACTAAAGGAGAATGCCATGAATTATGAGGTAAACATGGTATTGATTATGGTTGACAATGAGGGGGAAACCTGCACTCCATCTGCCCGCGAAAGAAAACAAACGGTTGTTAATCATAAAAAATGGATTGATATTGCCCATTTTCTGGGTTGTCACGCCATCAGAACCAACTGCCGCGGACCCAGGAGTGCTTCCAAAACAGACGCGCTTTTGTGGGCATCAGAAACATACAACATGATGCTCGAATATTCCATTCAGGCCAATATAAGCGTACTGATTGAGAATCACGGAGGTTTTTCAGATGATCCGGACTGGATGGTAGCCCTGATGCAAGAAGTAAACAACAAGTATTTCGGAATACTACCCGATTGGCGCGAACCAGGGCTGGAAACCGACAACTATCAATTTTTGGAAAAAACACTCCCCTGGGCTGGCGGAATGTCATTCAGAAACCAACCTGACGAGCAACTTACAGCAAAAATGATAAACCTGGTACATAACTACGGATTCAGAGGATGGTATGGCATTGAATCAGCCGGAAGGGAAAATGTTATCAAAAGCATTGATCTTTTAAAAAAATACCTTCCTCCACTTTAGTTTTATGGAAATTGCTCCTTATCTGTTCTTTTTAATTTAAAATTCTGAAAACATTTCTTTCTTCCGAAAAGATATTTGTTTTACCTATGTCTCATGCAACTCAATCCAAAAACATCCATCCATAATTTTTACGCTTTTTTATGGCATGCAGGTTTTCTGGCATTTGCTCAAAACTTTATGGATGTGGATACGGTTATTCCCGCTATGATTATTGAAGCAGGCGGAGGAGCAATACATATTGGCATCATGACTGCCATCATGCTGGGCGGATCAAGTTTTACACAAATCTTTTTTGCCTCTCCTTTAAGCAATATCCCTTATAAAAAAAATTACCTGCTGCTGGGAATCAACATAAGAGTTTTTTCCTTATTTGCCCTGGGATTGATATTATTTTTTCTTCAAACAGACCAATCTTTTCTTCTTTTATACCTCATATTTTTATTCATTACTCTCTTTTCGTTAAGTGGAGCTTTTACCAATATCAGTTATACCGACATACTTGGTAAAAGCATACAACCTGAAAAGAGGAAAACTTTTTTCTCTGTAAAGCAAGTTATTGCAGGTGTCATATTTCTTATTTCGGCATTTTTAGCTAAGAGAGTGTTAACCTTCTGGGAATATCCTCTAAACTATGCCATGATGTTTTTACTAGGCGCATCTGTTTTGTTTGTTGCCTCTGGTGGTTTCTGGAAAATAAAGGAAACCATACCCTCTTCCCTGAAAATAAAAGGATATAAAGACTTCCGGAATATCTTAAAAAAAGAGATCCATAACAATCCAAAACTGGTCTATTTTCTCGGATTCATTAACACTCAAGGCATTATGCTTTCTTTTTTACCCTTTGTAATGCTTTATGCCAAAACAACCCTCCAAACAGAAAGCAATGATACAGGTATATTTTTGATCTATAAAGTATCCGGAGTGGTATCGGTAAGCTTGCTTGTCTTTTTTATGGTTAAAAAAATCAAATACAACTTTTTATTATACACCAATCTGGTGTTATCTATACTTCTCATTATTGGTGCTCTTTTCATTCAGGACGACTACCTGATAAGATTTCTATTCATACTTGGCGGAATTATTTTTTCTCTCTATAGTATTACCATGAACGGTTTATTGCTCGAAGTTTCAGGATCGGCAAACAGGGCTATCTATACAGGATTTGCCGGAGCAGGAAATATCCTCCCTGCTTTATTTCCAATTGCAGGCGGTTGGATAATAAACCAATTTGGATTTATTACCTTCTTTATCACCTTTTTAGTGATTGTTTCCTCATCGCTTTTTTTTATATACAAAATCGATTGCCGGAAATAACTTTCCATCCCACGTTTCTTTTTCGATTTTCAACTTCCTGATCTGCTTAGTTTCTTTAAACTCAAAACAGTCAAGGCAAAATCTGTTTGTAGACTTTAAGAGACTAAATTTGATATTTTGATCATAAATACTTATATTGGTGAAATTAAATGTAAGGAAAACATCAATACTTCCAATAGCAGTATATAAATTTATTTTGGATGAATATAAAATCTTTATAATTAAAAAAAAACAAAATCATAACCGCTTATTTTTAAATGCTCTTATCTTTCATTAGTCGATCAAACATGAAGTAAAGATCATTCTTTTCCAATATTAAATCTGATTTAGTATTGATAAGGGAAAGACCTCCTGCATGGATTTAAACAACAGTTGTTGACTATTTTTTCGTTTGATGCAGATCAAGCATACATCATTCATCACGTCAACCACAATTGCAATTAAAAAAACATTTCATGCAATGATCGGGAATACAGACTTGGGTGTTTTGATCCATGGAAAAAAAGAACACACAACAAAGCATACTAATTCAGATTATATGATTACCAGGCACTGAGGCAAAATTTACAGAAACTAAAAAACAAATAAAAAACTACTAGCCAATTTTTGAGAACAAACCAGAAATACTTACTACAAAACCAACCTTGAAACATGAAAACAGATGACATATCAAATCCAAAGGCAGTAATATTTGATCTCGACGGAGTGATTACCCAAACCCGCAAAGCACATAAAAAGGCTTGGAAAAAACTGTTCGACTGGTATTTTGAAAAGGAAAATCATTCTGACCAACCTTCCATGACCGATGAAGATTATGAAATTTATATCGATGGAAAACCACGCTATCATGGTGTGGAAAGTTTTCTGAAATCCAGAAATATAGAATTACCTTTCGGACAACCCCTTGATGACGCTGGAACCAAAAGCATTTGTGCATTGGGAAACAAAAAAAACACCTTTTTTAATCAAATTATTGATCATGAGGGTGTTGAAGTTTTTGATGATGCCATCGAAAAACTGAAGTACTGGCGCTCAAAAGGTTTGAAAACAGCCATTGTTTCTTCGAGTAAAAACTGCAAAAAAATCATTGAAAAAGCAGGTATCGACAACCTTTTTGATGTTCGGGTAGATGGAATAACTTCAGAAAAAGAAAACCTGAACGGAAAACCCAACCCCGATATTTTTCTTCATGCAGCAAAAAAGCTGGATTGTGAACCCTATCGGTCAGTTATTTTTGAAGATGCCATTTCAGGGGTAAAAGCAGGACAAAAAGGTTATTTCGGATTGGTGGTGGGCGTGAGCAGATCAAATCAACACGATCAGTTGCTCAAAAATGGTGCAGATATTAGCATTGATGATTTTTCAAAACTAAACCTTTTTGATCAGCAGACACAACAAACCTATTTCAACTGGCAGGGAATACCGGTTTTTTCTTCTGAGAGCAAAATATTTGAACAACTGAAAACCCGAAAACCTGCTTTTTTCCTGGATTATGATGGCACCCTTACCCCTATCGTTGCAAAACCTGATCAGGCAATTATTTCAGATGAAATGAAAAAAGTGATTAAAAAACTTGCCGAAAGATTTACAGTTGCTGTAGTTACCGGTCGCGACAAGGAAAATGTTGAAGAACTGGTTGGTTTAGACGAATTGATTTATGCCGGGAGTCATGGATATATCATTACAGGACCCAATGGACTGTACATGGAACATCCCGATTCGAAAGAAATTATTCCCACGCTTGACAAAATAGAAAAAGAAATAACAGGGATATTACAGGAAAAGACACAAGGCACACAAATCGATAGAAAAAAGTATGCCATTGGTATTCATTACAGAAATGCCAGGCCTGAAGATGAAGAAACTGTAAAAAATACCGTAGAGCAGATGATAAACAAATATAAAGGGTACAAAGCAGGCGCCGGGAAAAAAATTCTGGAAATAAAACCTGACAAAGATTGGCATAAAGGCAAAGCGGTAGAGTGGATTTTAAAAGCACTGAAGTTAAACAAAGAAGAAGTTATTCCCGTTTTTATTGGTGATGATATCACTGACGAGGACGGTTTCAGACAAATTAAAGAGGATGGAATAGGAATACTGGTAGGTGGTCATGGACAAAAAACAGATGCACAATACTCACTGAAAAATGTATTTCAGGTAAAAGAATTTTTCAGAAAAGTTCTCGGGGAAACATAAATCCTGCAACTCAATCCTTAGTATTTGTTTCTTTCTCGCTTGTTCTGATAGCCATGAAAAAGAATCAAAATATAATTATTGCCTGCAGATATTGAAAGACCAGAGAATCCTAAAAAATTTCTCCTCTTGGTCGTATGATGGTCGGAATAGTTGAATTGATTGAAAAAATTAAAATACAAAATAATATTTATGGATACAAAATGGACTGTTACTTACCAGGGATTTAACAAGCAAAACCATCCGTTGCAGGAAGCACTATGCACATTAGGCAACGGATATTTTGCCTCAAGGGGTAATCTGGAAATGTTCAGAAATGATCATAAAAAAATTGTTTTTAAGGATCCGGTTACCAAAAAATGGAATTATCCTGGTACTTATTTAGCTGGTGGATATAACAGGATGAAATCGCAGGTGCAGGAGCGTATTATTGAAAACGAAGACCTGGTAAATTGGCCCAATTGGACCTTTTTGTCTTTTAAAACAGAAGAGGGACAATGGGTTGATTTTGAGCAGTGGGATATTCTGGAATATACAACCCACCTGAAAATAAAAGAGGGTATACTGGAAAGAAAAATGTTGCTGCGCGATCCACAAAACAGAAAAACCGAATTGATCAGTCGCAAATTGGTAAGTATGGATAACCATCACCTGGCAGCTATACAATGGGAATTAAAACCAGTAAACTGGTCAGGAAAAATCACCATACGCTCCGCTATTGATGGCAACATTATCAATAACAATGTTAAGCGATACAGTGATTTAAACCAGGATCATGTGCAAATTGTTAAAAAAGGACATTTTTACGATCATATGATCTACCTGATTTCTGAAAGTAAACAATCACAGATCAGAATGGCGCAGGTTTGCTCAACCCGTTTCTTTGTTGGAGAAGAGGAATTGGGCACGAAACAGATCGTAAGGGAGCAAAATGGCTTTATCGGAGGCGATTTTCAGGTGGATATAAAAGAAAACACAACCCTGGTAGTGGAAAAAATATGTGCCCTTTATTCATCAAGAGACATGGCTATCAGCGATCCGCTCACTGAAGCAAAAACTCAGACTAAGCGAGCACCCAGGTTTGCCAAAATTTTCTGGGATCATTCTGCCAACTGGCAACAAAAGTGGCAGTATAATGATATTGAACTTCATAGTGAGGATAAGCTTGATCAATTGGTGCTACGCCTGCATATTTTTCATTTATACCAAACAGTATCCTACAACAGTATTGATTATGATATAGGAATACCTGCCAGAGGCTGGCATGGTGAAGCCTACCGGGGTCATATTTTCTGGGATGAGTTATACATGATGCCATTTCTGAATCTTCACACTCCTCAGTTATCTAAATCGTTGCTCATGTATCGCTACAGGCGAATAAAAGAAGCCAGATATGCAGCAAAAGAAAAGGGGTTCAGAGGCGCTATGTTTCCCTGGCAAAGTGGAAGCAATGGCAGAGAAGAGACACAAAAAATGCATCTGAATCCACAATCTGGTAATTGGCTTCCCGATGTATCACATTTGCAATATCACATCAATGTTGCCATTCCTTTCAACGTATGGCACTATTATCAAAGTACGGGAGATATGGATTTTCTGCTTTCTCATGGAGCGGAGATTATACTCTCTTCGGCCTTGTTTTGGTCTTGTATTGCCCATTTCAATCCTAAAAGAAATAAATATGAAATTCATAATGTTATGGGCCCTGATGAATACCATACGCACTACCCTGATGCCCGGGAACCCGGGCTAAACAACAATGCCTATACAAATGTAATGGCAGTATGGGTAATAGAAAGAGCGCTTGACCTTCTCAACCTGCTTGACGCAGATTGCTGCCACGATCTGGAAGAGATGACAGGATTTAATGAAGATGATATACAGCGTTGGAAAGAGATCACCCGGAATATGTTTATCCCTATGCAGGGAAACCTGATCATGCAATTTGAAGGTTATGATCAACTTAAGGAGCTCAATTGGGATCATTACCACGAAAAATATGGTCAAAATCTTCGTTTAGACCGCATACTTGAAGCAGAAGGAGACTCCTGCAACTATTATAAAGCCAGCAAACAAGCCGATGTTCTTATGCTTTTTTATCTTTTTTCCCGGGATGAACTCACTATGCTTTTCAATAAATGCGGTTATCATTTTGACGGAGACACAATTATTGATAACATTGATTATTACAGAAAACGTGTTGCCCATGGCTCTACCCTCAGCCAGGTAATCCATTCGTGGGTATATGCCCGTTCCCGCCGCGACGAATCCTGGAACAGATTCAGAAAAGCTCTGATGAGTGATTATGCTGACGTGCAAGGGGGTACAACACATGAAGGGATACATTTAGGCGCCATGGCAGGCACTTTGGATATTATTCAAAGATGCTACTCCGGATTGGAAATCAGAGATGACATCCTTTGGTTTAACCCCCATCTCCCATCAGATGTTTCATCAATTACTTTCCACGTCAGATACAGAGGTCACTGGATCAAACTCCATATTGATCATGAGAAAATAAGTATTATTTTTGACAAAGGATGGGCAAATCCTGTTACGATTGGGGTTAAAGGTCAGAAATACCGATTTGAAACCAACGATAAAAAAGAATTTAAACTATAAAATCAACCATTATGAGATTATTAATTGTATCCAACCGATTGCCTGTGTCGGTAAAAAAGGTAAAAGGTGAATTTATAACTGAAAAAAGTGCAGGTGGACTGGTTTCAGGGCTTACAGACTTTCTTCAGAAAGTGGGCAAGTCAGAATCAGAAATCGATGACTATATCTGGATGGGTTGGCCAGGCAGTACAATAGAAAAAGAAGATGAAGAAACTGTGATAGGAAAAGTACAGCAGAAATTTAAAGCACATCCCATTTTTCTTTCACAAAACCTTATGGACAATGTATATCTGGGTTTTTGCAACAAAACTATCTGGCCTCTTTTTCATTATTTCCCCAATTATGCCAGTTTCAACAACGAATTCTGGACAGAATACAAAAAGTTAAATGAGATTTTCTGTGAAGAAATGCTCAAAGTCATTCAACCCAACGATATTATTTGGGTTCATGACTATCACCTTATGCTGTTGCCCGGTTTGCTCAGAGATAAAGTCAGCAATCCTATCGGTTTCTTTCTGCATATCCCCTTCCCGTCTTTCGAGATGTACCGCCTTTTTCCCAAAGAAAGCAGAAAAGAGATTCTTGAAGGACTCCTGGGGGCTGATTTGGTTGGTTTTCATACGCACGACTATTCACAATATTTTCTAAGATCAGTTTTACGTATTTTAGGAAAAGAAAACCATATGGGTAATGTTGATTTGGCCGACAGGGTTGTAAAAGTGAGTACATTTCCTATGGGAATAGAATTTAATAAGTTTCATCAAATGGATGTTTCGCCTTTTTCATGCGAAAAACCTGGGTCTGATCAGCAAAAAATCATCCTTTCTGTAGACCGGTTAGATTATTCTAAAGGGATCATCAACCGCCTGCAAGGTTATGAACAATTTTTGAGAGAACATCCCGAGTGGCATGGAAGGGTGTTTTTAAATATGATCGTTGTACCCTCAAGAACAGGTGTTTCGTCTTATCAACAGATCAAAAGAAAACTGGATGAACTGGTAGGGAATATCAATGGAAATTTCGGAAAGGTGGACTGGACACCTATCATTTATCAATACAAGTCATTTCCTCACAAACAACTTATTGCACAATACCGAATGAGTGCTGTTTCACTGATTACCCCATTGCGCGATGGAATGAATCTGGTAGCCAAAGAATATATTGCTTCTTTACAAGATTATAAAGGTGTTTTAATTTTAAGTGAGTTTACAGGTGCAACAAAGGAATTGAGTGAATCTATCATTATCAATCCCAATAACATCAATGAAATAGCCGATGGTATTGCAGAAGCACTTAGCATACCCGACGAAATACAGATAAAAAGAAACAAGAGGATGCAAAAACGCCTCAAACGTTATGACGTAACACGTTGGGCGAATGATTATGTAGAAAGTCTTATAAACATCAGCCGGGTATCTAAAGATACCACCAAAAAGAAATTGCTCAAACCCGAAACCAGGCAATTTTTATTAGATGAATATACCCAGGCAAAAAACAGACTGATTATTTTGAATTATGATGGTACATTGGTTCCCTTTACAGATCAGTATGAACAAATTGAGCCCAAACCAGAGCTATTGGATTTACTCAAAAATCTGAATCAAACCGATAAAACCGATATTGTAATCATTAGTAGCCGCTCTAAAACAGACCTTGATGCATGGTTGGGTAAAACCCCTGTAAACCTCACAGCAGAACACGGTGCATGGATCAGAGAAGCAAATGAAAAACGATGGAAACTCTTTAAACCCCTCTCCGACCAATGGAAACAAGATGTTTATCCAATTTTGGAAATGTATACCGACAGACTACCAGGAGCATTTATTGAAGAAAGAGATTTCTCTCTTTCATGGCATTACGAAAAGTCAGATATTGAACAATCTTCTTTCTTGTCTAAAGAGGTAAATGATCATTTGTTATCCATTACTGCCAATATAGGGTTGCAGGTTTTGCACGGAAAAGGAGTTATAGAAGTAAGCAATTCGGGTATCAATAAGGGTGAACTGGCAATGCACTGGTTGTCAAGAAAAAATTACGACTTTGTAATGGCTATAGGTGCCGGATGGTCTGATGAAATGCTCTTTCAGGTTTTGCCCAAGCAGGCTTTTAGCATTAAGGTAGGTGTGCTGAAAACCAAAGCCAATTATGTGATAAAAAAACAAACCCATGTCATTGACTTGCTCGATCAACTTGAAAATGTTCCCGGAAGTATACTGACTGAATAAAAGATTATTCATCAATTTACCAAAAATAAATATCCTCTTGCCTTTTTCATTTTTTTCCCTGAAAAGAGCAAGGGGTTTTTTTTAGCAAATACCAATTGGGAACTTTTACAACAGATTTTTCCTGCTCGTTAAAATATACCTCTTAATATTGATTTTGCAAACCTTTACACCAATAAATTGTTTAGAGTTTTGTGTTGAAGATAAAACACAATTTGAAAAATAATTTATTCACTTAAAAAAATAAACAATCATGAATACATCACTCAGAAAGAGTTTAAGCATTTTTTCCTTCTTCTTTTTATTTTCTTTTGCTGCCTTACAACTGAATGCCAACGACATGAAATCATTACATGATTTTACTGTTATGGACATTTACGGCGACCCATACGATCTCTCGCAACTCGAAGGTAAAAAAGTAATGGTAGTCAATACTGCCAGCAAGTGCGGTTTAACACCTCAATATGAAAAACTGGAGAAACTCTACAAAGAATACTCCAATAAAAACTTTGTGATTATCGGATTTCCTGCCAACAATTTCATGAACCAGGAACCGGGAAGTAACGAAGAAATTGCAGAATTTTGTCAGGCAAATTATGGCGTAACTTTCCCAATGATGAGTAAAATATCTGTGAAAGGCGACGATGTACATCCTCTTTATCAATGGCTGACAGAAAAAAATAAAAATGGAGTTATGGATTCAAAAGTGAGTTGGAACTTTCAAAAATACCTGATCAACGAAAAAGGAGAACTCGAGAAATACTTTAAACCGAAAAAAGACCCTCTTTCTGATGAAATTATCAGTTGGATTAACAACTGATCTTTCAAAAACTGCTCTGATCTGCTACAACCTTTTGTAGCATCAGATAAAAAACATACAAAGCCTGATCATTAACGATCGTTAAATCGTTAATAATCAGGCCTTTTTTGTGCATAAATGGATATTGATCACCAAGACATAAAAAAGCGTCAGACAAATGAAAGAGCATAAAATTGATGTACAAATATCCGAAACAACTTTATGCCAGGTTACAAGCCTATACACTGATTTTTCCTTTTGAAGATTGCCAATTCCTTGAAATCAAATTTACCAGAAAGTCCGCTTTATCCATGTTAAGATACATAAAAAACAGTTTTTTAATTGACCTGGTGTTGCAAAATCAAAAAAAAAATGTGTTACTTTGACTTATAAATCCCAAATGTTTTAATTATTCAATTCAGCGAGTTCTTCTGTTTTCTAGCAATTAACCCAATACATTTGCTTAACCACTGATTATTTTCATAAAAAAACAAAGTTAAATGTTATTGAAATCTACTCATGAAAGAAAGAAGAACCACGGAACAAAAAGTCATAAAATCAGAAATCAAAAAGTCTAAAAGCATTTTAACTTATGGTCATCAGAATTCTAACCTTACCTTTTCGCTACCTTTTTTCATTAATGAAAAAAAGAATTGGGAAATTGGATTATGTAAAGATCGAATCATTATATGCTTTTGGCAATGAGAAAAAAATTTTAGTGAAAGCGCGGGTCATAGAAGCATACAAACAAAGCAGGCCCTCCGAAAAGAAAACGTATTTTCAGAATATACTGGCTACTTTGCGCCGGTATGCAGGCAGTCAGGTACCAGACATAGAAGTGGAGGTCAGGCATATGGAAACCACTAAAACAGTTAAATCTGACAATGAGGGCATTATCGACTGCTATTTTGAACAAACCCTACCATCTATTCCCAAACACGATAAGATTTACTTTAGAATTGTTATGGAAGAGGGAATTGAACCTGAAGAAAATTTAGTTGAACAGGAAGTAATAAGATTCGACTCAAGGCATCCTATGGGCATTATTTCTGATATTGACGACACGATCATCATTTCTCATGCCACCCAAATTGGAAAAAAATTTTGGTTATCAATATCAAAAAATGCCTATACAAGACGGCATTTTCCTGGTGTAAGCAAATTTTATCATGCTCTTTCCCACCAAAACAGTAATCCGTTTTTTTATGTTTCCAGCAGCGAATGGAACCTTTTTGACATGATCAATGATTTTTTAAAGTACAGAAATATACCCGATGGTGTTCTGCTGCTGAAGGATTTTCACATCGATCTGACAAATATTTTTAAATCCGGAGGAGGAGATCACAACCACAAAATAAAAAAAATTGAGATGTTAATGAACCTTTACCCGTTTATGAAATTTGTATTGATAGGCGACAGCGGACAGCACGACCCCGAACTTTACGCAGAAGTTATAAAAAAATTCCCAAACAGGGTACTATCCGTGTATATAAGAGAGGTAGGAAAAAAGGACATCCAAAGACGCAGAAAACTAATGGATATGATGAATGAAATACCCAAACGTCCTGAATTCAGGTTTGTTACCAATACCGAAGAAGCAATTGAGCATGCAAAAGAAAACAATTTAATATAACATAAAATGACCAGGCACATATTGCTGATTGTTAATCCTAAAGCAGGAGTACAAAGAGACAAAAATAAATTAGTGGAACTTATTGAGGAAGAATTTTCTGGGTATACTATAAAAACTCATCAAACCACAGCAGAAAATGACGAACAACAAATTGAACACCTTATAGAAGAGCTGAAACCCGAAATGGTTATTATAGTTGGCGGCGATGGAACGATAAACAGGGTTTCAGCACCAATACTTGAAAATCAGACTCCCTTAGGCATCATGCCATTAGGATCAGCCAACGGACTTGCAAACTGCCTGAAAATTTACAAAACAGAAGACACTATTGTGAATATCCGTAAAAATAATATCATCAAAATAGATGTTCTTGACATCAACAATAAGAATTGTTTGCATCTGAGCGATTTTGGTTTTAATGCCGGATTGATAAAACGATTTGAGAAAGAGAACCGCAGAGGGATGCTCGCCTATTTTAAAAGTTCTTTGGAGCAACTATTCGAAATGACCCCCTATAAGTTTACCATTCAGTCGGGAAACATTAGTGAGGAGATAGAATGTCGTTTACTCATTATAGCCAATGGCGATAGATACGGCACGGGGGCAGTTATAAATCCGAATGGAAAAATAAACGATAAGCGCTTTGAGGTCATTGCATTGAATCCTGATGGTATTGATGAAATGCTTACTGTTTCGTATGAACTTTTCAGTGAAAAAATTCATGAATCAGACTACGCCAGAATATGGTCATTAGAAGAAGCTGAAATCCTCAATCACGACAATGCTGATTTTCAGATAGATGGAGAAATCATGCCTTCTACAGAAAAAATAAAGGTAAAAGTACGCGATAGTCAACTACCTGTTTTTGGAAGGCAATAATTTTTTGCTGCAAAAAAATACTGAAATGAATGATTTGCCAATATAAAAAGAAGTTTTAAAAGAAAACCCGTGTTTTTACCCCAAGCAATACTTATTATCTATAATAAATCATAATAATTGATGAACTCTTTTGATGATATATTTTTGGCTAATTACAACACTTTTCTTTTCTACCTGGGGTTTGTAATCCTATTTGCCAGTATTTTTCCCAGATTTCTCTCCCGTCATATTATCACAGCACCTGTTGCCTACCTGGTATTGGCGATATTAATTTTTACCATCCTGCCCGATATGAGGATTCCCCATCTTGCTGATGAACCTTATTTAGGGAAACGATTAACCGAATTTGGGGTAATCATTTCTCTTACCGGAGCAGGTTTAAAATTAAAAAAACCATTTGCATGGTTAACCTGGAAGTATGCTTTTCGGTTACTGATTTTCACACTTCCCCTAACCATCGGACTTATAACCTTGATAGGGTGGCATTTCTGGGGTTTTGCACCCGCTACTGCTTTATTAATAGGAGCTGTAACAGCGCCTACCGATCCGGTGCTGGCATCAGAAATACAAACCACACCTCCACATCTGGATGATTTATCAAGTTCGCGACTTGCACTCACAGCAGAAGCAGGTTTAAATGACGGTCTGGCGTTTCCTTTTACAAACATGGCTATCACCATGGCTCTTTTAGGAACTGACACTTCACTCTGGTTTTCTGATTGGTTTATGACTGATTTTCTTTACAAAATCATTGTTGGAGCCGCTGTAGGTTTATTTTCCGGGTGGTTACTTGCCAAAATAATCTTCTGCTGCCCCAAAACCCAAAATCATACTTCTGCTGTTTCTGTTGGTTTGCTTACATTGAGTCTCACCCTGGTTCCTTATGGTTTGGGTGAGATTGTTCATTCCTATGGTTTTATCTCGGTTTTTCTGGCAGCATGTGCTTTCCGTTATCAGGAAAATACCCATGAATATTTGCTTACTCTTCATGATTTCTCAGAGGAAATGGAAAGTATAATGATTGTAATTTTATTTACGCTGGCAGGAATATATATCAGTAAAAATTTCATCAACGACTTTCAATGGTATATGATACCTGCATCACTTGTCATATTGCTTATGATCAGACCTCTGGCAGGCTACTTGGCGCTTGTGGGAACAAAATTACCAATCAGAAAAAAGCTAATTATTTCTTTTTTTGGCATCCGGGGTATTGGTTCAGCCTATTATTTATTATACGCTTTCTACCATGTTGATTTTCCACAGGCAAAGCAAGCCCTTGCTTTGCTCACAATGGTTATTATGCTTTCTGTTTTTATTCATGGTTTTACGGCGCGTCCTGTAATGAAAAGGTGGGCACCTCAGTAATATAAAGTGAAATTTTAAAAAAAAAGCGCTATTATGAAAACTACCTGTATTCAGGATTTGAAAAACCCCATCTTGATCCCTGATCCCATTGCTTCCTTGAATTGCCATAGGCAGGATATCCTTTATTTTGTTTCAGCATATTTGCAAGATGCAGCATATTATAAGTCATAAATGTGGTATTTCTGTTGGTGAAGTCATTGCCGGCAGCGTTTGATTCTTTATCAAGATAACTGGGACCAGGTCCTACTTCCCCAATCCATCCAGAGTCAGCCTGGGGAGCAATAGAATAACCAATATGTTGCAAAGCATAAAGGATTCCCATAGCACAATGCTTTACCCCATCTTCATTTCCGGTGATCACGCAACCTCCTACTTTGCCGTAATACAAGTATTGTCCCTGGTGGTTGGTTTCGCCACTCATGCTATACAACCGCTCAATTAGTTTTTGTGCTTCAGAAGATTTCTCTCCCAACCATATGGGTGTACCCACAATAAGTATATCGGCATCAAATATTCTTTCAAATAAAGCAGGCCACGCATCTTTTTCCCATCCCATTTTAGTCATGTCAGGATATACGCCGGATGCCACATCATGATCAACCAATCTGATCACATCTGTTTTCACCCCTTCTTTTTCCATTATCATTCGCGAAACATCCATTAATCCCTGAGTATGGGTAATTTCTGGTGATTTTTTTAACGTACAGTTCACATATACAGCTTTCAGGTGAGAGAAATCAAAATTGTTCATAGCGTTAACTTTTGAGTTTAGAATAAAAAAAAATGAAGTACTTTACATGTAATGTTGGTCGGGTATTATCCTACTCCTGACAAAATAAAAATAACTTTTGCAGTACGCATTAACAATATTTAAAAAACGAACTACGTTATTTATTCAGTATTGTTTCCTACTTCCTTTTTGCGCAAAAAGAGTTTTAAAGTAATCGTGTTATTCACCTCAAAACTCTTTCATTATGGATGATCAAAAAAATAACAGAAGCAAACTTGAGAAACACAAAAGTATCTTTTTCAAGGCAGGATTATCAATTTCTATGGTTTTGGTTTTATTGGCTTTTGAGTACAAGGTTGCAGAAAGAACCAGTATCGAACTCCCACCACAGATGGAGGTTTATGTTGACGATGAGATGATCGACATCACCATTCCCAAACCACCCGATCCCCTACCCGCCCCCGACACGCAGGAATTCACCATTGTGCCTGATGATGCACTGGATGAAGATCATGATTTCACTATTGATGTAGACCTTACAGGCGATGTAGCCATTGAAGATTTCACACCGGTTGACTTCAGGAAAGAGGAAGAACTGATTGATGAGCAAGAGATTTTTATAAATCCCGAAATCATGCCTGAGTTTCCCGGTGGTATCACTGCATTGTATGAATATATGGCAAACAACCTTCGTTACCCTGTAGCAGCCAAAGAAGCGGGCATTCAGGGAAGAGTTTTTGTATCTTTTGTGATAGAAAAAGATGGCAGCGTAACCAATGTGCAAGTAATGCGTGGAATTGGAGGGGGATGTGATGAAGAGGCAGCAAGAGTAATTCAAAATCTTCCCCGCTGGCGGCCGGGGCAAATGGGAACTCGCCCCGTTAGGGTAAGTTACTCTATACCAGTTTTTTTTAAACTGCAAAAATAGAGCATCAGCATGAATTCAGGATGCATTTGATGAATGGGTTTTATCTGTTTATAATTTGATTAAATAGGTCAGATGGAGCTCGCTAAAAAACCAGTTTTGTAATTTTCTCCGTGTTGCGAAATTATAATCATGTGCGTGTGTGTCAAAATTTTTTTCATGGCTCGGTTCATCGCTTATGTTAGCAAACACCCCTTTTTCAGATAAAAAATCTTTTGCTTTCCTGAAGAAACTATAAAGAGAGACCCAATGCATAAAATTTTTCGCATTGGGTCTTTTTCAGAACATGAAAGATTTTCAATAGAATTATTGTTCACACCTTTAAAAAAAGCGTGAAACGGGAACAAATTATTTCTTTCTTTTTTTATGGACGTGCGTAGCGTGTCCGTAATAGACTTCAGCAGCCTCCATGAGGGTTTCCGATAAAGTTGGATGGGGATGGATAGTAAGTTCCAGATCACGAGCCACGCTGGCCATTTCAATAGCGAGTGTTGCTTCTGCCACCAGGCTTCCGGCTTCTTTCCCTACCATACCCGCGCCCAGAATCCTGTCATTCTCAGGATCAATGATAAGTTTGGTCAATCCGTTTTTAATACCTAAAGAAACGGCCCTTCCTGAAGCGGCCCAGGGAAACTTAGCTACTTCCACGGTTTTACCCTGTTGTTTGGCTTCGGTCTCGGTGAGGCCTGTCCATGCAATTTCAGGATCGGTGAAAACTACAGCAGGAATGGCTTTGGGTTCGTAGGCAGTTTTATGACCAGCAATATGCTCTGCTGCAATCCGTCCCTCGTGAGAAGCCTTATGAGCGAGCATAGGTTGCCCTGCCACATCACCAATAGCATAAATATTTTCTACATTGGTACGACGAACCAGATCTACTTTGATAAAACCTTTCTGATCGGTTTCAATACCCAACTCTTCAAGTCCAATCCCTTTTGAATTGGGTTTACCCCCGATGGCAATCAATACTTTATCGAATGGTTCTTTTCTTTTCTCACCATTTTTGCTTTCGAACTCTGCCTCAAGTTTTTTACCTTTTTTTTCTATAGCAACCACTTTGGTTTCAAACATGGTTTTCTCCATCAGGTCTTTGCGCTCTTTTTTGAATACATTTCGCAGATCCTGGTCTACACCGGGAAGAATATCAGAGGTAAACTCGGCAATGGTAATATCAGAACCCAGCGCTTTAAAAATAACACTCATTTCCAACCCGATATATCCGGCGCCCACTACAAGTAATTTTTCAGGAGCATCTTTTAGTTCAAGAGCAATTTCGGCATTCATGATATTTTCGTCAAAATCAACACCCGGGAGAGATGAAGGGGTAGCACCAGTTGCAATGATCAAGCTATCAAAATTTACCTCTTCTTTTTTTCCATCCACCGAAGTATAGTTGAGGCTGTTTTTTCCGGTAATTTTTGCGGTACCCCGCATAAAGTTCACTTTTCTGGCTTTAGCCAATTGACCTAATCCACCGGTCAGTTGTTTTACAACCGACTGTTTCCATTCGCGCACCTTATCAATATCAACTTTTGCCTGCGAGAAATTCAATCCATATTCTTTTGCTTTTTCAGCTTCTTCTTTTACGGCAGCAATATGAAGAAGAGCTTTGGTGGGAATGCATCCATGAAAGAGGCAAACCCCACCCGGGTCGGGTTTCGGATCAATGAGCGTTACCTCGAGATCGAGATTGGCTGCCTGAAAAGCAGCAGCATATCCTCCGGGTCCTGCACCCAAAACAACAACATGTTTTTTATCTGACATTGGTATTAGAATTTTTGTTGAGAAATTTTATTTAAACATGGTCAGCAAGGGGTTTTCCATTGCTTCACACAACCATCTGAGGAATCTGGCTCCATCGGCACCGTCAATAATTCTATGATCATAAGAGAGCGACAAGGGCAACATCATCCTGGGTTTAAAATCGCCATCAATAAAAACCGGTTCCATTTGCGAACGTGATACACCAAGAATGGCAACGTTCGGACGATATACAATGGGTGTAAAGTTTGTACCTCCGATACCTCCCAGATTAGAAATGGCAAAATTACCACCCTGCAGTTGATCTGGCATGATCTTCTTTTTACGGGCTTTATCTGCCAATTCATTAAGTTCGAGAGATAATTCCGTGATCGACTTTTTATCGGCATCACGTATGACCGGAACAAGCAATCCTCTATCTGTATCTACTGCCACACCAATATTCACAAAGTCTTTATAAACAATTTCCTCGTTTTTCATATCAAGACTTGCGTTAAATTTTGGAAATTTCTTCAAAGCTTCACCCGTTAGCTTGAGTAAAATTGCGGTAAAGGTAAGTTTAGCGCCCTCCTTCTCAACATATTTGGAATAATTCTTTCTGAATTTTTCCAGTTCGGTAACATCTGCTTTATCAAACTGAAAGACATGAGGAATACTTTGCCAGGATTCGGCCATGGTACGCGCTGTTATCTTACGCACGGTATCGAGTTTTTCACGACGTACAGGTCCTAATTTAGAAAAATCGGGTAATTCGTAATCAGCACCAACAGGGGCAGCAGCAGTAGCAGGTTTAGACTGAATGACATTTTTAGCAAATGCTTTCACATCTGCTTCCATCACCCTTTGGTGAGGCCCCGTACCTTTCACTTTCTTGATATCCACACCAATTTCCCTGGCCAAACGTCTGACAGCAGGCGAGGCGGGCACATCAGAAGCGGGCAGTGCATCACTTCCGGTTTGAGTTTGTTGCTCTGGTTGTTTTTCTGAGGCTTGCTCTTCATCAGGCTGTTCTTCAGATTTTGCCGTTTCTTGTTTTTTCTCAGGAGTTTTCTCTTCTTGTTTTTGCTCGGTCTGCTTTTCTCCAGATGCTTTATCTTTCTTTTGCTCTTCCTGTTTGCCCTGGTTATCTTCAGATTTCTCTGCTTCGGTATCGATGGTAAATATCACCTGTCCCACTTTTACTTCATCACCTGAGGCAACTTTCACTTCCTTTACCACGCCGGCATATTCAGAGGGGAGTTCAAAGCTGGCTTTATCGCTTTCCATTTCTGCAAGCATATCATCAACTTCCACATTATCACCTTCTGAAACAAGAATATCGAGTACTGTTGCAGTGGTTACGTTATCAGCAATTTCGGGTAATTTTATTTCCTTGATCATTGTAAAATAATTTTTTTAAATCTCTGTAGAATTGGGTTTATCGCTATTAATTTTAAAATCTTTGTGCGCTTTCATCACATCTTTTTTATCCAAACGTCCCTGAGAATATAAGCTATGGACTGCAGCGTAAGCGATATGTTTGTCGTCAACTTCAAAATAGTCGCGAAGTGCTCTGCGGTTATCGCTTCTACCAAACCCATCGGTACCCAGCACAGTTAACACACCGGGGAACCATCTGCACACAGTCATTGGAATAGCTTTCATATAATCGTGAGCGGCCAAACAAAGTCCTTCGTCGCCATCAAGACACTCTTCAATATATGTTTTGCGATTTTCCTTATCCGGGTTGAGTCTGTTCCAGCGATCGGTTTCGCGGGCGTTTTCATACAATTCTTTGTAGCTGGTAACACTCCATACATCTACTACTACGTTATAATCTTTTTCGAGCATTTCGGCGGCTCTGAGTGTTTCGTTCAGGATAGCACCACTGCCAAAAAGATGTACTTTTTCTCCTTTTTGTTTTTCGGATTTCCTGAATTTATACATTCCTTTGAGTATACCTTCCTCAGCGCCATCGGGCATTTTGGGCATTTTATATTTTTCGTTTATAACGGTGATGTAGTACATCAGGTCTTGTTGATCTACAAACATTTTCTTAAGTCCATCTTTTACAATCACAGCTACTTCGTAAGCAAATGCCGGGTCGTAGGCTTTCACTCCTGGTACCGACATGGCAATCAGATGCGAATGCCCATCCTGGTGTTGCAAACCTTCACCGGCAAGCGTTGTTCTTCCGGCTGTACCTCCAATAAGGAAGCCGCGTGTACGCATGTCGGCGGCAGCCCATATCAGGTCGCCAATCCGTTGAAAACCAAACATAGAATAATAGATAAACATGGGGATCATGTTCTTCTGATGTGTAGAATAAGAAGTTCCTGCAGCAATAAAAGAAGACATACATCCTGCTTCGGTAATTCCTTCTTCAAGGATGGCTCCATCGGTGGCTTCTTTGTAATATAACAATGAGTCTTTATCAACAGGTTCGTAGTTTTGCCCAACATGAGAATAGATACCAAACTTACGGAAAAGTGCATCCATACCAAAGGTTCTTGATTCGTCGGGAACAATTGGCACCACCAGTTTTCCCATTTTTTTGTCTGCCATGATCTTGCTCATGAGTTGCACAATAGACATGGTAGTGGCAAGTTCACGGTCGCCCGAACCCTCAAGCAACTCTTTGTAAACTTTATCATCAGGAAGTTCAATGGGGTCTGCTTTTGCATTTCTTTTGGGAAGAAACCCACCCAGTTCTTCTCTTCTTTTTTTCAAATATTGTATCTCTTCACTGTTTTCATCAGGACGGAAGAAGGGTGCTTTTTTGGCTTCTTCATCAGACAATGGAATCCCAAAGCGACTTCTGAAATGCAGCAACTCCTGTTCATTGAGTTTCTTTTGCTGGTGTGTTATATTTCGTCCTTCGCCTGCTTCGCCAAGGCCGTATCCTTTAATGGTTTGGGCAAGTATAACTACGGGCGCTCCTTCATAATTTACAGCCTGCTTGTATGCGTTATAGATTTTTTTGGGATCGTGGCCTCCTCTGTTGAGTTTTTGGAGTTGTTCATCGGAGTAATTTTCTACCATTTTCAGCAGTTTTTCGCTTCTGCCAAAGAAATCTTTTCTGATATAATCACCAGAAGACACCACATACTTTTGAAACTGACCATCAGGAGTTTCTTCCATTGCTTTGAGCAATTCGCCAGTATCATCCTGTGCAATGAGAGGGTCCCAGTCTCTACCCCATATTACTTTGATTACCTTCCATTTTGCTCCTTTAAATGTTGCTTCCAGTTCTTGTATAATCTTACCCGTACCCCTTACCGGACCATCGAGGCGTTGGAGGTTACAGTTGATCACAAAAATGAGGTTGTCGAGTTTCTCGCGACTGGCTACTGTAATAGCACCAAGCGATTCAGGTTCATCCATTTCGCCATCACCCAGGAAAGCCCATATCTTTTGATTGGTTTTTTCTTTCAGTCCTCTGTCTTCCATATATTTATTGAAACGTGCCTGATAAATAGCCATCAGCGGTCCAAGTCCCATAGAAACTGTTGGAAACTGCCAGTAATCTGGCATAAGGCGGGGATGTGGATATGAGGGTAATCCACCTTCTTTCCTCAGTTCTTGTCTGAAATTATGTAAATGGGTTTCGTTTAGTCGTCCTTCAAGAAAGGATCTTGCATAAATACCTGGTGATGCGTGTCCCTGGAAATAAATAATATCAGCGGGTTCTCCATTATCGCCTCCTTTAAAAAAATGGTTGAACCCTACTTCGAGCAGCGCCGCAGAAGAAGCATAGGTAGAAATATGACCTCCAATCCCCTCCGATTCAAGGTTTGCTCTTACTACCATCGCCATGGCATTCCAGCGAATCAGACTTTTAATACGACGCTCTATTTCCTGGCTGCCGGGAAATGGGGATTCATTTCTGGGGGATATACTATTGATATAAGGCGTATTGCCAGGGCACCTGAAAACAATGCCTTCTTTATGCGCTTTGTTTTGCAACAAAGCCAATATTTCACGAACACGATCAGGTTCTTCGTTTTGAATTAAGTATTCAAGTGATTCCAACCACTCCTGGTTCTCAATGTCATAATATTCTTTTTTACTCATGGATTTATTTTAAGGTTAGGAAAAAATAGACTTTTGGTATAAAGATTAATAACATAAAAAAATGTTAGTGAAAAAAAACGGATATAAAACTTGTACATTCAATCATTTTTCAAAACAAAACATTCATTTAAATTCCTCTAATATATAAGCTTTGACTTATGCTGAGTTCATAGCTTCAACCAATGAACTTCATATTTGAATCATAAAATTCCCAGTTATATGATAGCACTAAATTACTCAAATTATTCCATTTGCCTGTTCAAAAAACAGACTAACAAGCTGATTTAAGATTTTACAGTACTTTTCCTGTATTGGTAACAAAAGATTGTTCATTATGTTTGGGTTTTCGCATGTATTGTTTCAGAAAAAAACGGTGCAAAAAGGTTGTTATAATAAGCGTTTTTTCATTTCCACATTTTGGGTTACATTTAATTTTACTGCAAATGAAAACAATTTAACATGTCAGGAAAGCACTGTTAAACGTTTACAAACAGATTGACTGGTTCGGATTTTCTACAAATGCGGTACTGCTTCTGATGTTACTCAAATTGAATAAGTTTAAACCCGTATTGTACCTGAAAAACTTCAGTCACCTTAACCAATAACCATCATAACCCATATAACGGTTTGTCATTCTGTTTTATATGGTCTCTAATGTTGGCTTCGCGCCAATAGAATTGGTGTTTTTCCTGTTACTCTCATTTATCAATCCTAAAAGATATGCAGAGATAAGAAGGAATCTAAAAAATTGAGGTGTTATTTTTTACCGGGCGATATAGAGATCGTGACAGGCAAGGGAAATCCTGTTTAGAGATGCTCAGCGATTAAATTTTCGATCTCGTCCATTGAAATATCTTTTGCAATGATTTTTCCTTGTCTGTCGATAAGAATTTCATAGGGTATCTCTGCAATCTGATAAAAATCAACAACGGGGGAATTCATGAATCTCAGATCACTCACATGTATCCATTTCATATCATCATCTTGTATAGCCTCCACCCATTTTTGGTGTGTACGGTCGAGAGACACTGCATAAATTTCGAATCCACTATTATTGTATTTATCATATAGATATTTCATTTTTTTATTTTGCTTTCGGCAAGGGGGGCACCAGGCAGCCCAGAAATCGATCAAAACAATTTTCCCTCTTAGTGAAGACAGGGCAATATTTTTGCCCTCCGGATCTGGCAATACAATTTCAGGTGCATAACTTCCGGGTTCGAGGGATTGTAATTCAGTATTATTTTCCTGTTGTACCCTAAGCCGATCATTGACCCTTTTTTTCAGATCAATAACATGTTTATTAGAAGGATATAGTTCACTCAAATGATTGCTGACCATCACATAATAATTCAGATCCTTCTCTTCGTCTAATAAAACCTGATTTTCGAAATACTGATATAGTGCCAGTATTGAAGCTAAGGAGTAGGAATTTTTTTGAATAAAGGATTTGAGGTAATTTCTTTTTTCTTCTCTGATCTGTTCGTATTCTTTTTTTAGTTCTTCGCGAATAGAAACAAAATCTTTTCTATACATGTGAGTGCGGTACAGGTCTCTGAGTGAATCTGCTTTTTCCCTTCCATCATGAATTTGTTGGTTAATATCTTTATAGAGTTCAGAGCATACAGAACCTTCAATTTTGTAGTCTTTGTAAATATGATCAGCATCTGCATTAAACAAAACAGATTCACCTGGTTTTAATACCAGGGTTACAAAATCAGTAGATGAAAATCCCAGTCTGAAAAATCCAGGTTGCGTGGGTAAGAAATCGTATTCAAAATACCCCCGGTCATCAACAATTAGGCTATCTTTAAAAATAAGATCAGTGGGAGTAAGTTCTTCCATCAATAAAAAATCATTGGTGTAATTTTTAAGATAACCAGATATCAATACTTTTTTCTGATCATCTTTTTTTTCCCGGCAAGAGAAAATAAAGAATATGAGGAATAAAAGTCCCCAATTTTTTAAATAACGATGATAGTAATTATTATCTCTTCGCCCCATCCAACGTAAAACTTAAATAAAAACACTTAATACTGCAGTTATGCAAAGATAAACTTATTGATTATCAACGATTTTCAATTAAGATAATTTAACCAGCGAACAAGACTTTTTAAGCAAAACAATGCAAAAAAACAAACCAGATTGTTTGAAAAATCTACAATCTTCTGCTTTTTGAAACATTACCCAAAAGCAAATGAAAGACAAGAATAAGAAGTGTAGAAACCACAGAACTGGTAAAAGTTCGTAGTAAGAATTCAAAAAGATTTCCTATACCCCATATTTCAACGAAGAAAAGGAATAAATGATGTAAAAAAATCAAAATAATTGTATAAAAGAAAATCCAGGGCAACCCCATAATACTTAAGCGGGGTTCAGTACCCGAATCGAAATCGGTTTTACTGGAGATAAGAGAAATTACAAAAGGGCGCATAAAACCGATAAAAACGGATGCTGCCGCATGCATTCCCAGAGAATCGGAGAACATATCAATTGTTATCCCTAACAAAAAAGACAGCAAAAGCAGCGCCCATCCTTTAATATCAAAAGGTAATAACAAAAGAAAAACAGGATAGATAAAAGGGGTGATATATCCACTGAAAACAAGTTGATTTAAAACCACGACCTGAATAAACACAACAATGATAAACCGCCCGGCATGTTTTAGTGTATCTGAATTCATTTTGCGCTCATTTGCTTTATGAAATTATTTATAGGGATCAGACTATCAGTCAACCCATAATTTTTTATTTTTTCACCTGCTGTTTAATTAATAAGGAAATCTCACAATGGATTTTATTCTGTTGTGATGGTAGCATTTTCAAGGGATTCGAGTTCTTCTTTAAAAATATTATTTACAATATTGACATAGTCGATACGATTAAAGTCAGCAGCAAGGTCTACTTCAAGTGTATAGAAGTTATCACCCCTCCTGATTTCAAAGTCAGCAATAGTTCCCAGGAGAATTTCTGAGGGGAATATCTGTGAAAATCCGCTGGTAACAATTGTATCTCCCACTTCCAGATCGATGTGAGTAGGGATATACAACATGGTAGCTTTTCTGTAATCGTATCCTTCCCAGATTAGGGTGCCCAGATGGTTATTTTTCTTTATTCTGGCACTGATTTGGCTATCTGAATGCAACAAAGAAATAGCAGTGCTGAAATTTTGGGAAACCTCCCTTACAATGCCTATGACCCCCTGCGATGTAATGATACCCATATCAGGTTTCACGCCATGTTTTCTGCCTTTATTCAGGGTGATGTAATTATTACGGTTGGTGACCGAATTATTAATTACACGTGCATTGATATAAGAAAAATGTCTTTGATACAAGGTATCGCGAAAATTAAAAACCTGCTGATCGGTTTTCAGAAACGATCCCTGAATTTGCGATAGCAACTCATTATTTTCTGATGCAAGTTGCTTGTTGGTTTTGGCAAGGGAAAAATATCGAACAATATTATTATTCAATTTGTAGATATTTCCCACAATATAATTGGAAGAATTGAAGATGAAAGACCTGTGATGCTGATGATTCCGGAAAATCAAAATAAAAGAAACAACCTGCAATAAAACAAACAGGAAGAAAAAATAATTTTTTATGATATAAGTGATCAGATTTCGCATACAATAATAATCAGTGATAAAAATATTACAGGTAAATACAACAAGGATTACCGGATATCGAAATCAATGTCAAAGACAAATGAAAGCAATTATTCAATCATTCGGCAAAAATGCCGGAGAAAAGAAATTGGAGTGAATAGTAAACAGACCAGATAAAACTCTAAAGCGGCAAACAAGATAATTCAAAAGCGCAGATTTGAGCAAAAAAAGGGGCGAATTATTTAATAAGGAACGGGAATTTGTCAAAATTTTTTAAGGCAATACCCGTGCCTCTGGCAACGGCTCTGAGCGGATCTTCTGCCACATGAACCGGCAATTTGGTTTTGTGCGAAATTCTTTTGTCTAATCCGCGCAACAACGAACCACCACCCGCCATATAAATTCCTGTCTGGTAAATATCAGCAGCCAATTCCGGCGGTGTCATTTCAAGCGCATTAAGCACAGCAGCTTCAATTTTGGTTATGGATTTATCAAGGCACTGAGAAATTTCGGAATAGCTCACCACAATTTCTTTGGGGATACCAGTCATCATATCTCTACCATGAACTGCGATATCGTCTGGAGGATTATCCAGGTCGGTTGTGGCAGCACCCACATCTATTTTAATTTTTTCAGCAGTTCTTTCCCCGATCAAAATATTATGCTGCTTTCGCATATATTCTTCAATATCATTGTTAAAATCGTCGCCGGCAATACGTATTGATTTGTTGCACACAATACCCCCCAGGGCAATAACAGCAATTTCACTTGTACCACCACCAATATCCACCACAATGTTGCCTGTGGGTTCGAGCACATCTATACCTATCCCAATGGCGGCAGCCATAGGTTCATGAATCAATCTTACTTCTTTGGCACCGGCTTGTTCGCAAGAATCTCTTACGGCTCTTTCTTCCACTTCTGTAATACCCGAGGGAATGCAAATAACCATTTTCAGCGAAGGAGGAAAGATCGGTTTCTTGGTGTCTGTCATTTTGATCATTTCCCTGATCATGGCTTCGGCCGCCTGGAAATCAGCGATGACACCATCACGCAAAGGACGAAGGGTTTTTATATTTTCGTGGGTTTTGCCATGCATCATCATTGCTTTTCTTCCCACTGCTATTACCTTGTTGGAAGATCGTTCAATAGCAACGATAGACGGTTCTTCAACCACAACCTTATCATTATGAATTATAATGGTGTTAGCAGTTCCCAGATCAATTGCAATTTCTTTGGTTAAAAAAGAAAAAAGGCCCATTTTATCAGATATTAAAAAAGTTGATTAACGTTTTAGTTTTAATGTTTAAAGTGTCTTACTCCGGTAAAAACCATTACCATATCGTTTTTATTACAAGAATCTACTGAATCTTTATCCCTGACCGATCCACCGGGTTGAATAACAGCTTTGATACCTTCACTTGCAGCAATTTCCACACTGTCGGCAAAAGGGAAAAATGCATCTGAAGCCATTACTGCATTATGCAAAGTATGCTTAAAATCTTTTGCTTTGGCAATAGCTTGTTTCAGCGCATCTACACGAGATGTTTGCCCCACACCCGAGGCTATCAGTTGCTTGTTTTTAGCCAAAACAATAGCATTACTTTTGGTATGCTTTACCAGTTTATTGGCAAAAATCAAATCCTCGGTTGTTTCGTTATCCGGTTGTTTTTTAGTAGCATTTGTCCATGATTCGGGTGGGGTCTGAGCATGATTTACAGATTGAATAAGGATTCCGTTTAAAAGTGACCGAAACTGATAAGGTTCGTGTATTGTGTTTGTAATTCGGAGAATAATCCTGTTTTTCTTCTGCTTCAATATTTCGAGGGCTTCGGTGCTAAAATCAGGTGCAAGAATCACTTCAAAGAACAATTCATGGATATGATACGCAGTTTTTTGGTCAATGTTACGATTGGCAATCAATATTCCACCGAAAGCAGACACAGGATCAGAAGCCAGAGCATCATGGTAAGCCATGTCAATGGTTTTACGTGTTGCAACCCCACAGGCATTGGTATGTTTTATGATAGCAAATGTAGGATCATCAAATTCGGCAATCAACGACAAAGCACTCTCGATATCCAATAGATTGTTATAGGATATTTCTTTTCCGTGCAATTGGGTAAAAACATGCCCCAGATCCCCAAAGAAGAATCCTTTTTGATGGGGATTTTCGCCATACCTGAGTGTTTTTGATTTTTCAATGCTCTTTTTAAAATACAGATCAGGATCGGGTGTAAGATACTGATAGATGAGTGTATCATAATGAGAGGAAATATGAAAGGCATAGGCAGCAAATTGTTTTCTTTGGGCTGTGTTGGTAATTGAACCCATTTCCTCCAGTATACTTAGCGCCTCGCGATAATATTGAGAAGAGGGCACTACCCATGTATGAGAAAAATTTTTGGCAGCGGCTCTGATCAATGATATCCCACCGATATCAATTTTTTCTATTACATCCTCCATAGATGCTCCCATGTCTACGGTTTGTTCAAAAGGGTAAAGGTCTACAATCACCATATCAATAGAAGGTACATCATACAAATCCCTCTCCTTCAAATCTGAAGTGTTATCTCTGCGATACAAAATACCACCAAAAATTTTTGGATGCAATGTTTTTACCCTGCCACCAAAAATGGAAGGGTAATCGGTGATATCTTCAACGGGGGTAGCAGGAATATTCAACTTCCTGATATAGTCGAGAGTGCCTCCGGTAGAATAAATCTTCACATCCAAATTATGCAATTTTTCGATGAGAGCTTTTGCTGGTTCTTTGTAAAACAAACTGATTAAAACACTTTTTATTTTTTTGTTTCCCTGATTATCCATAAAGTTACTTGTTTAATTTTTTGCCAAAGCAAAAGTAATCATTATGGTATGAAATTAAAGTGTTTTTCGCATTAAAAAGTAAGAGAATATAACAAGTATTTCAAAGAAAAAAGACTTTACCTTTGCGGTCAAAAAGTAAACCCATAATTTATGAGCTTCGTAACAAAAGAAAAATTATTCACCAAGAAATGGTTTTTCGCTTATTCGGTAATTCTGTTGGGGTCTTTTATTCTTGCAGCAGGATTTGTTTTTTTTATCACGCCATATAAGATCGTTCCGGGTGGGGTATATGGCATAGGCATTGTTTTGTATCACCTGTTAGAGATTCCGGTTGGTATAACGGGTTTGGCATTGAATATTCCGCTAACCCTTTTGGGGATCAAAATTCTTGGTCCCCGTTTTGGTGTAAAAACAGTTGTAGGTTTTGTACTGGCATCGGTTTTCATCGACGCTTTAACGTATTTCTGGGGAGATCAACCACTGGTGCAGGACGATGCTCTGCTTTCTTCCATTTTCGGGGGTGTTCTGATCGGTTTTGGTCTGGGATTAATTTTTAAATCGAGAGCTACCTCCGGAGGCAGTGATATTATTGCTATGATTGCGGCCAAATATACCCGGATGCCTGTTGGTCAATTGCTCA
>CAYPFV010000008.1:0-43662 GCA_964410015.1 uncultured Bacteroidales bacterium | reverse complement strand
AGCTTAATCATGGTTGTTTCATCTGTTTATAATTTGATTAATTCGGTCAGATGGAGCTCGCCAAAACTCCGGTTTTGAAATTTTCTCCGTGTTGCGAAATTATAATCATCCGCGTGTGTGTCAAAATATTTGTCATGGCTCGGTTCATGTGTTTTGTTTTTATCTGTTTTTAATCTATCAAAATTGCAACTCTGCATGTTTTTTTAAAATGCATTGCCTATGGGGATGCTAAATCATGATCGTGGGGGTTAAAAGAATTCGCTTGCTTCGGTTTGTGTTTTTATAATTTGATTATAAAGGTTTTCGTTTTGATAACTAAAGATTTTGTGCAAGGAAGCCAAACCATATATACTGAGTTTATGAGCAAAAAATGATGTTGTTATTACATAATTTTTCACATCTGGTTTTATAGGTGTTTCAAAAAACAAAAATACTGAGAAATGAACACTGTCTAAGATTTAATTTAAAGTTAAGTGAGTATTAATAAACAATTAATAATCTTGATTATGAGCATGAATCGGTAATGTCTGATTATTAAGAACCAAAAAATGCGTATCTTAGCACCCTGAAAATACACATAATTTTTGTAATAAAAATGAAAAACGAAGATTATAAAATTTTACTTGTTGATGATGAGCCAGATATTCTCGAATTCATTAGTTATAACCTGAGAAAAGAAAATTATCAGGTATACACCAATGACAATGGATTAGAGGCTATTGAAACTGCCAAAAAAATACACCCTCATCTTATTATTCTTGATGTGATGATGCCAGAGATGGATGGGATGGAAACCTGCACAGAATTGAAGAAGATACCGAATTTGGAGAATACTATTATCATGTTTTTAACCGCGCGTAGTGAAGATTATTCTCAACTTGCTGGTTTTGAGGCGGGTGCCGACGATTATGTTTCCAAACCTATCAAACCTAGTTTGCTGATCAGCAGAATAAAAGCACTATTGAGGAGATATTCAATTAAAGAAGAAAAACAGGATGAGAAGCAAATCATTGAGGTAGGGAATTTAATTATAGATAAAGAAAGATACATCGTTATCAAAGGCGAATCGGAAGTTGTTTTGCCCAAAAAAGAATTTGAACTTCTTTCTCTGCTGACCACTAAACCTAACAAGGTCTTTTCAAGAGAAGAGATTTTCTCCAAAGTTTGGGGAAACAACGTAATTGTAGGAGACAGAACCATTGATGTGCATGTAAGAAAACTAAGAGAAAAGATTGGCATTGAATCGATCAAAACTGTAAAAGGGGTAGGGTATAAGTTTGAGATATAACCCTTATGCGTTCAACGAATCTTTCTGCCAGTTTTCGATCGTTTTGATTTTTCCTTTCTTTTCAATCTTGTTTGTTAATGAATACAACCAGTTCCCAAAGGCTTTCCGTAATAACATCTTTTGTAACCACCAGCACATATGGAGTGATTCATTTATTGGGTTACCTGATCTGGAACACGCCCCTCAATATCTTCATTTTTATTATTACCATTTTTGCACTTTTCTTCATATCTTTTTTTACCTATAAGTACATTCTGGATAAATTTATTTATGAAAAGATACGCCTGATTTATAAAACTATTCACGAGTTAAAATCATCAAAAAAACCCAATAGAATATCCTTATTTAACCGCAATGATATTATAGAACAAGCCAACCTGGAAGTGCAGCAGTGGGCAGAAAACAAAGCAAGAGAGGTTGCTGACCTGAGAAAACTGGAAGCCTACCGGCGAGAGTTTCTGGGGAATGTATCGCATGAATTGAAAACACCCATATTTAACATACAGGGTTACGTACTCACTTTGTTAGACGGTGGCATCAATGATCCGGAAATCAACCGGAAATACCTGGAGCGCACTGAACAAAGTATAAATCGTATGATCAATATTATAAATGATCTGGAAGTTATTTCACGTTTTGAGGCTGGAGAGCTAAAACTCGAATACGAAAATTTCGATCTGGTTGCCCTGACCAGCAATGTTATTGACTTTTCAGAAATTAAAGCAGAGAAGAAAAATATCAGAATCTATTTTGCCAAAGGACATGAAAGTCCGCTGATGGTTTATGCCGATAAGAAACGAATAGAGCAGGTACTCACCAATCTTATTCTCAACTCCATTAAGTATGGAACAGAAAACGGACGCACCAAGATCAGTTTCTTTGATATGGATGAAAACATTCTTGTTGAGGTTACCGATAGTGGGTTGGGTATCCCCAGAGAGGAACTACCCAGAATTTTTGAGCGATTTTATCGTGGCGATCGCAGCAGGACACGCAAAACCGGTGAAGGAGGATCGGGGTTGGGATTGGCCATAGTAAAGCATATAATAGAGGCACACCAGCAAACCATTAACGTAAGAAGTATGCCGGGAGTGGGGTCTACATTTGCTTTTACTCTAAGGAAGGGGAAACCCAACGCTGCTCAGAATCGTCCGCTGGTGTTGTTTTAATAGTAACATTTTCAAATCCCAGCAAAGAGAAATAATTTTCCAGAACCAACACGGCTTTGTTTTCGCTCTCTTCAATAATTCCTCTTTCTATAGCTCTTTGATTCATTATTTTTACTGCTCTTTTCTTTAGTGCAACTGCCTCATCCAGCGTCCAGTTGCCCTCTTCAATAAATATTTCATAGTCAGATGGATTGATGATCACTTCCAGTATCTCTGCAGGTGGCAAAACAAAGGTAATTTCATCATTTTCAATGATCATATGATCTTCTTCTATTTCGGAAAAGTCAAAACCAGCCATAATTTCTCCCCTGGCAATCACAACAAAATGCAGTTTATTGATCACATCTTCTGGTTTGGTAATATGTGAAGGATCAGGGATTTGTATCCATTCCCTAAGTCTGTATGCTGTACCTTTAGGCACCATTTTTACAGTATCGAGCACCAATTCATCATAATAAACAGAGGTAAATAACTGTGAGATTTTTTTTATTTCTTTGATCACAACAGCTGTATCGTCAATTTTTAATTCTCTTCTGAAGCTGAAATCCCATAACTTTTTTTGATATAAAAAATATCCACCCGCCACAATCATGCCTGCCAGTAAAATGAGATAGAGGATTTTTTTCAATATTTTTATTGTAATCATGAAATGATTGTTTTTTTAATTGATTGGTTTCTGTGAAGAGGTATTTATTTTTGGATAACAACCATAGGGTTTTCAAATCCCATAAGTCGTAGCCATGATTCAAAAAACAAAATAGCATGTGTTTCCGCTGTGCTTAACACTTCCATTTGTTTAATCTGTTTTTCAATCTCCTTCTCTGCCTGTGTAAGCAGATTATACCTTTCTTCATTGGTAAAAGAATCCCGGAAAAAACCAGTGTAGGCATATTCTTCTGTAATACTTTCCGGATCTACGTTAAGACTGATTAGTTTTGCCTGGGGTAGTTGAAGTCTCACACTGTTTCCATCAATCTTCAGGTCTTCCTCTGTGAGGGATTCCATGCTTACACCTGCTTTTATGGTTGCGGTTACTGACATGAGGATTTTCCTGTCGCCATAGGTATACCAGGTCTTGTCGTTGCTGACTTTCACAATTTTTGATACAACAAATTCCACGGTTGCCATATCTGCCATGGTTTGAAGCTGCACAACCGATATTTTAGGATCCTCTTCCTCCACATTGCATGCATTGGGCAATATAAAAAGTATGGTTATAAAAAGTAATTTTCTCATAACGAATAAAGTTACGATTCAAAACCCAAACCTCAAAGATACATAAGGAAAAGTTTGCGAGCGATAAAATTACATGAAGGATTCGTTAAAGTATTTTTATAAGTTTATAATTTGAATAGGAGGTATTCATAAAAACAGATTTTTTTGTTGTATGATTGAATGGCCTTGATTCATTATATTCAAAAATTTTAAATCTAAAAAGCTCAATCAGGATTTCCGGTCCTCCCTCATAGAAGTTAATTAAGATTAAATTCTATTGCTGATATCGAATAATAGAGATTACGACAATAAATCATTTTAAAAAAAATACACGTGAAGTAAAAATGTAAGTGACCGATAAATAGAATTTTATGATCCGGGTTTTGGGTGAAAAACAAAACAGAATTATCCTTATTTTTTTGATTAATGATAACTTAACATTGGGGTAAAGAAAAGATAAAAAAACCAAATCAACCAAATTGCTTCTGAATGGTTAATTTTGCGCCGCAAACCAATAAACAATTTCTTTCAATTAAGAGCATTTTAATTTATCTACAAACAACAAAACTAAAATGATGAGAAAAACAAAAATTCTATTAATTACGCTTGTATTTTTTTTAAGTACAATTCCATTCACGGCATTTCCACAAGGTTCTACCACCGGATCTATGGCTGGTTTGGTAGTAGATGTAAACGGAGATGAACTACCGGGAGCAACTGTAATGGCGGTGCATGAGCCCTCCGGAACAACTTACGGAGCAGCAACAGGTTCTAATGGCCAATTTGTTATACCTGGTATGAGGGTTGGTGGTCCCTACACTGTTACTGTTAGTTATGTCGGTTTTGAAACTTTTGAAGAAACCGGCATATTTGTTGATTTGGGGTCTGCCGTAAACCTGGATGTTACCCTGGGTGAATCAGGTATTGCCCTGGAGGAGGTTGCTGTAGTAGCCAAAGCGGGTTCTGTGGGTCAGAACACTGGTACCAGTACAAGGATATCTTCAGAAGATATCCAGACAATGCCTTCTGTTAACCGTAACCTGAATGATTTTCTGAGACTGACACCACAATCCAGCGCTTATGGTGGTGGGGTTAGTTTTGCTGGTACCAACAACCGTTACAATGCTATTTACATTGATGGCGCTGTTAATAATGACGTTTTTGGTCTGGCAAGCTCAGGTACCAATGGTGGGCAAACTGGTATTTCTCCCTTCAGTCCCGACATCATCGACCAGTATCAGATCGTACTCTCTCCTTACGATGTAACTTTTGGTGGTTTTGCCGGTGGTGGTGTAAACGCAGTTACAAAGTCAGGTACCAATACTTTTGAGGGAACTGCCTACACGTATCTTCAGAACCAGAATTTTGTCGGTAAAACCAATGGTGTTTTGGCCAACAGACTGGATATTGAAAGAGAAAGAGTAGATGAATTCACTGAGAATATTTTTGGTGCTTCTTTTGGCGGACCCATCATTGAAGATAAGATGTTTGTTTTCGCCAACATAGAAATACAAAGGGATGAGTCACCACGTCCTTTCGATATCCAGGAATACACTTCAGTAGATGGAAGGGTATCTGTTTCAGATATTGAAAATCTGCGTAATTTCGTGATCAATGAATACGATTATGATCCGGGATCCTTTGGAAATACAAGTTTAAATCTTAATGGATTAAAAATCTTTGGTAAGATTGACTATAACATCGATGATAACAATAGATTGACACTCCGTCACCAGTACACAGAAGCCGAACAATTTAACAGATTTGCAGGCAACAGTCGTACGATCAATTTTTCAAACAACGGCATCTATTTTCCAAGTAAAACCAACTCTTCTGCCCTTGAACTTAACTCACGTTTCGGGAACGACTTTTCCAATAACCTGATTCTTGGTTATACTGCTGTTCGCGACGATCGCGATCCATTGGAGCAAAACTTCCCTTATGTTTTAATTGACGATGAAAATGGTGGACTTATCAGGTTTGGTTCTGAACAATTTTCTACTGCAAACGCCCTTGATCAGGACATTTTTACCATTACTAATAATTTTAATATCTATCGTGGTAATCATAAGATCACTTTAGGTACGCATAACGAATTTTACAGCATCTACAATCTGTTCATAAGACAGAATTATGGTGTTTATCGTTTTGGCAGTTTGGATGAATTCCTGAATAACGACCCCGCTTATTTTTATACCCGCAACTATTCACTGGTTGATGATATTACCGGTGATGGTTCTGCTGCTGCTTCTGATTTCAACGCCATGCAACTGGGTTTTTATTTGCAGGATGAATGGACAGTTAACCGCAGATTTACCCTAACAGCAGGATTGAGACTGGATGTGCCCATCATTACCTCCGATCCGGAAGAAGATACCTATTTCAATGATACAGCATTGCCGCAGATTCAGAATAGCTATGATATTGCAGAAGATGCCCAGGCAGGTGCTGCTCCCGACGGACAACTCATGCTTTCTCCACGCCTCGGATTTACATACGATGTAGAAGGAAATGGTCTTACCATATTGCGCGGTGGTGCAGGTATTTTTACCAGCCGCATCCCGTTTGTATGGCCAGGTGCTATGTTCAACAACAATGGTCTTACTCAGGGTCAGGTGCGTGAATCTGATATTGATGGGGGTGTTTTCTTTAATCCCGATTGGGACGATCAACCCACAAATCCTAATTTTACAGTACCCTCCGGACAAATGGACCTTTTTGTGAAGGATTTCAAATATCCGCAGGTGTTCAGAACCAACCTTGGATTCGATTTTCAACTCCCAATGGGTATTGATGGAACTTTAGAAGGGTTATATTCTAAAACGCTTAATAATATTTTGTACACAAATATCAATTCTGATCCTACAGTTGATTTCACCTGGACGGGTAGCCCTGATAACAGACAGGTTTTTGTGGGTGAAGATATCGATCCTGCTTATTCTGCTGTTTACCTCGCCAGCAATACTTCTGAGGGATATACTTACTCACTTTCAGCAGCCCTGGCCAAAAACTTTGATTTTGGTTTACGCGCTAGTTTAGCCTATGCTTACAGCGATGCTTATGCGCTAAGTGAAGGTACATCTTCACAAAACTCATCGCAATGGAGAGGACAGGTTAGTATTAATGGCAGAAACAATCCTGAACTCGGAAGGTCTGACTTCGCGGCAGGTCACAGGGTGATCAGTTCGTTGTCTTATTCATTTAACTGGACACAGGATGCCAATAACAAGACAACCATTTCAATGTTTTACAACGGTCAGTCAGGCAATCCCTATTCATATGTGATTGGTGGTAGTGCCGCAGAAAATCTTAATAATGAAACCGGTAGTACTTCTGCAAACAGAAGCTTGATCTACATCCCTGATAGCCAAAATGACATCAATCTTGTTGATTATGAAGTAGATGGTAGTGTTATAAGTGCTGAAGAACAGTGGAATAATCTGAATACATTTATTGAAGAGGATGCTTATCTGAGTGCCAACAGAGGACAATATGCTGAAAAGAATGGTGCCTGGGGCCCCTTTGGTCATATTTTCGATTTGGCTATTCGTCAGGATTTCGGACTCACCGTGGGTGGTCAGAGACACAGGTTCCAGGTTTCACTGGATATTTCCAACTTTGGTAACCTGCTCAACAACGAGTGGGGCACTGTTTACTCAGTTCCTGGAAGTTTTAATAATTATGTTTTATATCAATTCGAAGGGTATGCTGATGATGGAACAACACCTGAGTTTACTTTCAGAGATGATGAAACCGGAACTGATGCTTTTGATATCTCCGGATTGGCTTCTCGTTGGAGCATGTTGTTTGGATTGAGATATATGTTTAACTAATATTCTTTTGATTTTAATCAAATGTTCATCCAATAAAAAAGGCACCTGCTAAGGTGCCTTTTTTTTTGATGCACTCTCCTGGTCTTTTGCTGTAAAAATGAACCGAGCCATGACAATACTATTGACACAAACGCGGATGATTAGATTTCGCAACACGACGAAAACTTAAAATCCGTATTTTGACGAGCTCCATCTGACCTATGTAGTCAAATAATGAACAGATGGAAATCATTCTTGTCTGGAAGGGGATTAAATCCATTCATCTGACAGAATTGCTGATGATACATCTTATAATAAATTTGATTGAATAGGTATGATAGAACCTCCATATTTCAGATTATAAATTATCTGATTGTATTTGATCGTAATAACAAACAAAGGTTTTATCAGAAAAGCAGAGATAAACAAAAGGATTTCTTTGAGGCAGCATATCAATTATCCCTGTCAATGGTAAATTGAACCAGATCTTTCAGTGATTTTCGCCAGGGATTATCAGGCATGGTTTCGAGTATTTCGAATGCTTTTTCCAGATTTTCCTCCATTTTCTTTCTGGCATAATCTGCACCACCGTTTTTGTTCACCATTTCTATAAGTTTGCCTACTTTATCGGGGTCGTTATTATGGTTTTTTACAATGTTAATGATTTTTCTTTTTTCAGAAAAACCCGACTGATCGAGAAGGTACAACAAAGGGAGGGTCATTTTTCTTTCCTTGATATCGCCACCTGAGGGTTTGCCAGTTTTTTTGTCGCTTTTGTAGTCCAGCAAATCATCTTTTATCTGAAAAGCAATTCCTGTGTATTGGCCTGCTATTCTTAGTTTTTGTTGGATATCAACACCGGCACCTGCTGATGCTGCGCCACTCTCAAGGCATGAAGCAATAAGCGAGGCTGTTTTTTTAGTTATGATTTCAAAGTAAACATCTTCTTTGATATCAAGGTTTCTGGCTTTCTCCAATTGCAATAATTCTCCCTCGCTCATCTGTTTTACCGAATGGGATACGATTTTCAGCAAATTAAAATCATCATTATCCAGTGCCAGCAATAAACCCCTGGAAAGCAGGTAATCGCCTACAAGTACAGATATTTTGTTTTTCCACAGCGCATTGAGCGAAAAGAAGCCTCTTCTCTCATTGGAATCGTCAACAACATCGTCGTGTACAAGCGTAGCGGTGTGCAGCAGTTCTATTAGTGAAGCCGCCCTGTATGTTTTTTCAGTAATGCCACCGCACATGGCGGCCGAAAAAAATACGAAAAGAGGGCGTATCTGTTTGCCTTTACGTTTTACGATATACCGGGTAATTTTATCTAATAAAGGTACTTTGCTTTTCATCGAATCCCTGAACTGTTTTTCAAATTCACGGATATGCTTTTCAACGGGTAACTTTATTTCGTTCAGATTCATTCGATTATGTTTGATTTTTTGGAGTTGTAGTTATACTTTGCCACAGGTGCACTTGCTAATAATTTACTTATTTGATATGCTTTAAGCGTATGTTTATAAATATCTGGTTAAACCTCCATGTGTAATTTCACACAAACACAATGATATAATAATCAGTAAAATGGAGGTTGCATCATACCGCTTTAATCCAATTATTACAGGATGAAAATATTTTTATTAATTGAGTAAAAAATTTGTTGCAAAGATAAAAGATGTATTTTTTCTATTTCAATTATTTGTTGTTGATCATCTGATTTGCTTAACAAAATTCAAAGAAAATTGATAGAAAACAGCAGAATTTTATTTTTGAGTTGAGTTATTCTTTTAATCCTCACCAATGAAATGGCAGACTAATATTTTCATGATAAACATATTTGTGTGTTTTGGGCAGATGCATTGAATGTTTGCTGAAGATAAAATGAATTATGGCATTATTGGTTGGAGGTATAAATTCGTGGATAATTGACTTTTTACAGTAGTAATCATAACTTAAATCTGTACGTAACACTATAAAGAACCGTGGCGGGGTTGCTTCTGTCGCCATGTCCAAAACCGGGTATATAATAAGGTTGGAGTTTCGGATTTTGGCTACTGAAAACCCTCACTCTAACGCGTATGGTCCAACCCAGGAATAAGTTGGGCAAAACCTGGGTTTTGACTCCCCCGGTTAATTCCATCCAATGCAGATTGAAGAAGCTGCTGTTGATGCTACCTGTATAATCACCCCAGTATTGGTTTCCAACAAAAAAGAATGGCGAGTTGTGCTGTAAAAAGCTGTAACCATATCTGGCGCCAATAAGTACAAGGTTGTTTTTGTCAGGGTCGGGTAGTTTATTCAGCAGATTGTATTCGGCACCCAATCGCAGAAAGTATCCGTTTGATTTGTAAGTAAATGTTTCCCTTTCCGTGCCAACATTCATGAATCCTGCTTCAGCAGTGGCAAACCAGTTATGTTTAATACCGGTGTCGAAAGATACTTCGTACTGTTGCACTTCGGGTTCTAATATATTTCGCAAGACCGATGAAACATCTAGTCCCAGTCGTATAAAAGGGTTAACAGGAACCTGTGCTGGTTTGATTGTGTCGTTTGTCTGATTTTTAGTATCGTTGTTTTGTGCCTTAACAGGTTGGTTAAGGTTCAACATCATCAGAAACAAAAATAAAAGGGAAAGCTTTAATATGTTCATCAAGTCCATTAGTTACTGAGGTGTTTTCTATTTCCATTGTGTCGATGCGGTGGTTAGTATATTCGAGTTTGTCGATCTCATAAAAATTAACAAAACCACATTCGGTGCTAATCAGGTTTGGTTTTCTTTCATAATAAAACCATATTGTGTCTTTCAAAGGGATATCAAGATCTTCGACAGGAGGGAAGACGATCACAAAACCACAAGAATCACGTGAGGGGTCGAGCGGCATTTCAACACTTCCCACATTAACGGCATTGTTGTAAATCAACGAATCGTTATTAATCCCTGAGATACTTAAAGAGTCAATGGTATAGGAAACAGGTTCTTCTGATTCGGTATCGGTTTGATAAAAGCCAACTCTGACGGGTATGCTTGTGGTATCTTCACAAACATCCTGATTGGTGCAGGAAGAAAAAACTCCCCAGACAAATAAAACTATAAGTATGGCGGTATATTGTGTTTTTTTTATCATTGATTTTGTTGCAGAAGATATGATCCATTCGAACTGCTTGGAGTGTTTAACGACCTTACAAAGGTACTATTGATTGATAACAAAGAAATTGTTTTTTTATTATGATAAAAAACATCTTAAATCATTAAAAATAAAGCTTTACTTTATATTAAATTATAAATGATTTTAAGGAGTTTGTTTTCATCAATAGGTTTTGAAACGTAATCGTCCATACCGGCGTTTATAAATTTATCTCTGTCGCCCGGAATAGCATATCCTGTTATGGCAATGATAGGTACCGGATTTTCAACTTTGTTTTGTTTCTCTATTTCTCTGATTTTTATGGTTGTTTCGAATCCATCCATTTTGGGCATTTGGCCGTCCATTAAAATCAGATCGTAATCATTGTTTTTGAACTTTTCCAGTGCTATAAGTCCATTAGCGGCAGAATCCACCATCCATCCCTGAGATTTCAGGAAACCAGACAGATAAAGTTGATTGATAGCATCATCCTCTGCAACAAGTATTTTAGTTTTCTTTTCTGTCACTGTTTTTTCATTTGAATTATTTAAAGTTTCAGATATATTTTGTATGGAATCATCTGCTGCTACATTGGAGAAAATGACAGGGATATCAAAAGTTACTTTACTTCCCCTTCCATATTCACTTTCAAATTTTACCTTTCCGTTCATGAGTTCCACAAGGCTTTTCACTATACTTAAACCCAATCCTGTGCCCTGGTATTCTTTTTTGGCTGAGCTATCAAGTTGGGTAAAGGATTCAAACATTTTGGGTATATCCTCCTGTTTTACTCCCACACCAGTATCTTCTACACTAAAAGAAAAAATAGCGTTATCATTTTTACGATTGTAAGCGCCAACTTCAACATTTACATATCCTTCATTAGTAAATTTAATGGCATTGCTTAAAAGGTTATTGAGAATCTGTACAATTTTTTTATCATCTCCATAAAGTTTTAGTGGAGTATTTTCGATGATTTTGGATTCCAGTGCTATGCCTTTTTCTTCTGCCTGAGATTTGAATGGTGAAATAGCATCATTGATAACATCAGAGAGGTTGAAATTACCGTATATAAGTTCAATTTTCTTGGCTTCAATTTTTGAGAAATCAAGTATATCGTTCAGTATATTCAGCAAATTTCGTGAGGCAATGGTAATGGAGGAAAGATATTTTTTCTGATCATCGCTCATGGGAGTTTTACTCAGGGTACTGCTCATCCCAATAATAGCATTGAGTGGGTTTCGAATTTCATGGCTCATGTTAGCCAGAAATTCAGATTTGGTTTTATTGGCTCTTTCGGCTACTTCTTTTGCTTTCAGAAGTTCTTCCTTATCTTTTCTTTCGGTAATATCTCTTGAAACACAAACAATTTCCTGAACCAGATTGGTGTTTTGGTTGTAAATTACCTGGTTATTGGTTTCAAACCAGATATAGGTTCCGTCTTTTTTTCTGATTCTGTAACTTTCAATAAATGAATTGGTTCTGTTTTCAAGTAAAAGGATATGGTTTTTTCTGATGTTTTCCACATCATCGGGGTGAATAAATTGATAGGCAGAAAATCCTATAAGTTCCTCTGTTTTGTATCCAAGTAGTTTGTAGCAGGCAGGCGAAACATATAAATAGGTACGGTCCCAGTTGTGTTTCGATATCATATCACTGGAATTTTCGGCCAATATCCGGTATCGTTCTTCGCTGTGCCTTATAACCTCCTCTGCTTGTTTTCGTTCGCTAATGTTTCGAATGGTACCAATAATTTTTCTGGGTTGTTCATCCTGGTGATAAAGATATTTGCAGGTAAACGAGGTAGGTATGGTTTGCCCGTTTTCTTTTCGCAGATAAATTTCAAAATCAGAAACAATCCCTTTTTCTTTCATTATTTTCAGGAATTGTTTTTCATCTTCTTTGTTGGCAAAAAGAGGTTGATTGAGGATATTTTCCTTTTTAAAAGAAAGCATATTTTCAACAGAAGGGGATATCTCCAACACATCGCCATCGAGAGAAAGTTCAAAGTAAACATCCTGAATATTTTCAAAAATGCTGCGGTATTTTTCCTCGCTTTTTTTCAAGGCATACTGCGATTTTTTGAGCTTATATTGAATATCTATATGATTGATTACCTGTTTTACAATGGAAGGTAAAAGGTCTATAAAATTGCTGTCTTTCACCATGTAATCCATAGCGCCTAGTTTCATCATCTCAACGGCAGTTTTTTCGTCGCCATGGCCAGTAATGATTACAAAAGGGATTTCAATGTTTTGTTTACGCAGAGATATTATTACTTCCTCGCCACTCATTTCATACAATTGGTAATCGAGAAGCAGGAGTTGGGCATCAAATTCATTCTCTTTAAAATATTCTATGGCATCGGTGCCCGTATAAAATCCTTTGGTTTGGTAATTATTTTTATGTAACGTCCGCTGAATTAATGTATTAAGCGCTACATCGTCTTCAACAACAATAATGGTGTAATTAGTTGGTATATCTTTAATTAAATGACTTTGCATTTTTTTTATTGTATTGTAAAAAGGGGATGATATCTTATTTTAATGAATTATTCTACCTAAGAAAGATTTACAATATCAAAAGAAAACGAATTTTGAAATCAAATCAAGTAATATTTTTAAGTTACTGGTTTTTATATTATATCAGCGTTTTTCAGTCTTCGAATCTGAAATGATGATGTGCTTTGTAATGATTTTTTTTTCGAATTATTTATTTTCGAAGCAGGTTTGTTTCCATTCCTGAATGTCCTTTTTTCTGATAAATAAGGTACAAGCAAAATACTGAGTTTGTTTACTGATATGATCTAAAGAACTTTGTATAAAAAAATCTGATACGCACTTATATTTTTCAGCAAATTTAATAGAAAGAATTGGGTTTGCAACTTTGTAAATGACTAATTAAGTGAAATTTATTATCTTTCTAATGATATTTAAGGTTTGGTTTTGCTCTGAGTTGATTGATAAATGAATTTGAGGGTGTTTTTTGGTTTTTGCGATCACAAAATTCGGGTTTTAATTGATCTACAAAATACATTTTGATAGGCACGTTTCTTTTGGTCATTACTTCTCCTCTTTCTGTAAATAAGAATTGATCTTTCACTAGTCTGAATGTTTGTTCGGAGATATTTACTTTATCTTTTTCACCTGCTTCAACAATTCTTGATGCTATATTTACAGCATCGCCCCAAATATCATAGGCAAATTTGTTTTTTCCCACCACACCAGCCACTACATCACCTGTATGGATTCCTAACCGAAGATGGAAAGCGGGCAATGAAGGATCGAGTTCTTTTTTAAGTTTGAGGGCTGTTTCCTGAATTTTTAACCCTGCAATTACTGTTGTGACAGTGTTTTGAGGGTTTTCTTCAGGAATGCCTCCTGCGCACATATAGCAATCACCGATGGTTTTGATTTTTTCTAATCCGTAATATTCAATAATTTCATCAAAAACGTAAAAGTAGTTGTCGAGGCGGGAAACAAGGTCAATGGGATGACTCTGTTTTGTCAGATCAGAGAATCCGATTACATCTGCAAACAAAATAGAAACATTTTTATACTGTCTTGGTTTGGTATATCCTTGTTGCAAAAGTTCATCTGCAATTTTTTTTGGCAATATACTTTGAAGCAGTTTATCAGTATTTTTTTTTTCGTTTTCAATAGCGAGTTTTTGTTGGTTAATTTGTTCATTCAGATTCTTTAACTTTTCTGCACTGCGTTTAAGTTCCTCTTGCGAGCGTTCAAGTTTTTTACGTATAGATACCTTTTCAGAAACCTGAACAATTATTTTCTGTATTTGGTTGATGAATAGTTTTTCTTTAACAACGTAGTCCATGGCACCAAGTTTCATGAGATCTACAGCAGTTTTTTCATCACCAAAAGCGGTCATGATCACAAACGGATTACTGTAACCCATTGATTCAATGGTTTGAATAAGGTTAATGGCATTGGTATCTTCCAGCAGAAAATCCAACAACATAATAGCGCTGTTGGAATCAGGATTATTCTGTTTCAAAAAATTCAAAAAATTCTTCCCTGAATGAAATAACCGGCATTCAAAACCATTATTATTCAGACTTCTTTCAATGGTACTACCTGTTTTTTGATCATCTTCTACAATCCAAACCGGTAAAATTTCATGAAAATCCTGCTCACTTTCTGAAGACAAATTATTTTTCATTCTCAATTTTTATTGTTTTAGCAGATACAATTTATCTTTTAACCATACAAAGGAATTTTAGACTTGAGAATCGCCTGCTTTTTAACTTACATGGTATGATTCCACTCTGAAAAGTAAATTATCCACAGATTACACAGATTTAAACAGGTGCTAAATCCTGATAATCAATGTGTTTAAAAAATAAAAATGAACACAGATTTGCCGAAAACAAGTTTTCGGAGTGGACTCATGGTATATTTTTTTCAATTTAAAAATCGATATTTTTTTATTACCTGCAGGTAGAAGATTACTACTTTATCGTTCGGGATATATGATTTAAATCTGGAATTTTACGATAAGCATTCTCTTCTTTACAGAATTCATAATTATGATGTATTCAAGCATGCGTTTTTATGTGTGTTTTTTAAGATACAGAGAAATGTATTTTTTATGCATTCATTCATTTGGTCATACTTTGATGCAGATTATTATTTACAAAACAGGGTTGCAATATATTAAATAATATTTACATTTAACAGAGGGATTTCCGTAAAATCTAAAAACAAATGGTTTTTCAAAAATGAACCATCAAAAAAGTAGTAGAAAAAATTATTGATTGAATGGAAGGCAGTTGTCACCAATTATTTTTATTTTTTGATTATTGCTTCCACTAAGTTTGTTATGTTGAAACCCTGTGGTGATATCAGAAAATGGTTTTTGGTCTTTTTTAGGGCGATTATTGTGAGAGATAGTTGTCTTTTAATGTTTTGTCCTTTTAAGAATGGGCAAGTTGCCATTCTTCATATCTGTTCACTCCAGGTAATTATTAGATATAATAATCGCTTGAAAATCAAAACTGTATTCATATGGACTCAGTTTTCAAAGCACTAAGAATCAGGATTATCTTTAATATTAACATCCTCAAAATAACCTATAGCTCCCATCACTTCATTGCCTTCTTCTGTATGAATAAAGTCAATTTTTTTTGTAGTAAGAAAAATGGTTTTATCCTTTAAAACAATTTTTAGTTTCTGGCATAGGAAAGGTTTGTTTTTATTTTCGTAAATGAAACAAGGTTCGGGTTTTTTGTTTTTAGGATTGGAGATTGCAAAACATTTTTTATATAGGACATCATCAGCGGATGTGCCTGTAATTTTTTCAGCTTCTTTATTCCATGATTGAATACTGCTACTTAGGTCGAGGGTAAAAATACCCATAGGAAACATATTCATCAGAGCATTTTGTTGTTTTTTCAGGTAATTTGTTTTTTTCATCAACTCCGGATTTTGGTCAATAGAAATGATTACCCCGGATACATTATTATTGTCATCAAAATCAGGAGATGCAGTAAGGAGAAAAACTTCCTGCCGTTGTTTGGATATAAACTCATGCTTGATCCCATAGCATGATTTTTTGTTTTTTACAACGTAATTGATAATGGAATCCTTGCCATTTAAAGGTTCAAGGTTTTTTATGTTCAGCTGGTTGAAATTCAACCCTTTTTCAAGGGTTTCGGGTTTGATATTGAAGAATTTAAAAAAAAGTTTATTTCCAAAAGTAATATTACCATTTTTGTCGGCCATTATTTTGGCATTGGGGCTGTTTTCCAATATCCTGATGAGCAACTCATAATCACGTCTTAGTTTTTCTTCGAGTTTTCGTTTTTTTGTAATATCAAGCATAGTGCACACCACGCCATCAATTTGATTTTTATCGTCAAAAATAGGAGAGCCATTGATACTTAAGGTAACAACCTTTCCATCGTTCCACTGTATGTTATGTATAACTTCAAAGACTGACATTCTTGTTTTTTTTACCAGGTTGTAAGGGAGTTTTTCTTCCGGAAAGTCATTGCCCTGCTCATCGGTTATTTTCCATGTTGAGGCATTGAAAGTCCGTTTAAGGATTTCATTTTTGGTAATGCCCAAAATTTGTTCAGCCATATGATTGGCGTAAGTAATGTGACCATTTTTATCTAAAATGGTGCTTGCGATTGGGCTGTTGTCCAGAACTGTAATGAGGAGAGCATTTTTTCTTTCGATTTTCTCTTCAAATTCTTTTCGCTCTGTAATATCCACGAATGTAATCACCACTCCGTCGATTGCGTTTTCTATCGTTCGGTATGGCAGAATTCGCATCAAAAACCAATTGTTTTTCTTCCCTTTGATTTGTATTTCCTTGGGCACAAGAGTTTTAAGCACATTTTCAATATCTTCAATAAAATTGTCATACAGTGTATTATGAGAGATATGATGTATGGGGCGCCCGATATCAAGATCAAGAATATTAATAGCGGAGGTAACAGCAGGAGTGAATTTTCTGATTAATAAGTTGCGGTCAAGAAAAACAGTACCAATGTTGGTGTTTTTAAGCAAATTATTTATGTCATTGTTTAACTGAGTAAGTTCTTCAATTTTATTCTGGTATTCACTGTTTACTGTATATAGTTCTTCATTTACCGATTGAAGTTCTTCATTGGTAGATTGAAGTTCTTCGTTTGATGAAATAAGTTCTTCGTTTGTTGCCTGGAGTTCTTCATTGGAAGTACCCAGTTCCTCAATTGTGGCCTGTAAATTCTCTTTAGTATACTTTAATTCAAGTTCAAGGTCTTTAATTTGCTGATTGGAATCGTACTCAATGGTTTGGTTTTCAATATTAGAATTTGTTTTTTCAATATTTTTTTTCTCTTCAAAAATAATCAGAATCAGTTTTCTGCCTTTGTTTTTATCTTTCAGGGGTCTGACCCTGATATTGAACACATGTATTTCATCCCTTTCCTTGATCTTGAAATCTTTGTAAATAATCTCTTTGTTTTCATTAACCGATTTATGAACAGCAATATTAATGGCGGTATTAAGTTCTTTTCTTACCAAATGCAGGATGTCAATGGATATTTTGCCAGAAGGAAGTTTCAGGTATTTATTAACATCTTTAAAGATATGAACGATTTGGTAATTTTCATCAACAATGATTGATGGTGGTATGAACTCTTCAAGAATTGAAGAATATATTTCTTCATTAATTTCTTTAGGTTTCTGAGTAAGATTTAAAAAGTTATCATTTTTATCAATGGGGGTTTTGGTTTTTTGTAATGAAGGAATCAGGAAGTCATTGACTGTTTCACCGGCAATACCTTCTTTGTAGGAGTAAATTTTCCATTTACTACTGATGGTTGTAAAGTTTCGTGATAGTTCGCCAAGCGATTCGCTTGAACCCAGGAAGAGGAAACCGTTTTTGTGTAAAGAGAAATGGAAGAGTGATAATACTTTCTTTTGCATTACTGGTTTAAGGTAAATCAGCATATTTCTGCAACTGATCAGATCAATTTTCGAAAAAGGTGGATCTTTAATAATATTATGTGTGGCAAAAATCACCATTTTTCTGATGGATTCTGATATTTGATATCCCTTTTCTTTTTTCAGGAAGAAATTTCGCAATCTTTCAACTGAAATATCAGCCACAATACTTTCGGGATAAAAGCCTAAACTACCATATTCGATTGATTCTTTATCCAGGTCGGTGGCAAATATTTTCACATCATTGTTAAGATTGTTTTGTTCCATAAATTCTTTGATGAGAATAGCCAAACTGTAAGCTTCTTCACCTGTGCTGCAACCAACGCTCCATAACCTAATGCTTTCTTCTTTCTTTTTGTTTTTGAAAATCCGGGGAATAATTTCTTTTTTTATAATATCAAAGCTTTCCTGATCGCGAAAAAACTTTGTAACGCCAATGAGCAATTCTTTGTAAAGTATATTTATTTCTTTGGGAGATTGCTCAAGGAATAGGATGTAATTTTCAAAATTGTTGATCTGATTAATACTTATCCGCCGTTCTAAACGCCTGATGATAGTGTTGGGTTTGTAGTAGGTAAAATCCACTCCAACCCGGTTTCTGATGATCGACATTATTTTACCCAAAGTATTTTCATGATGGGTAAGGTCTTGCTTTTCCTGGCCTTTGGATGTTAAAGGGTGTTTTACATACTTGAGCAGTTCGTTGGGCATTTTATCTGATGATAATATATAATCTACCAGTCCTGTAGCAATAGCACTTTTCGGCATTCCGTCAAATTTGGCACTGTTGTCATCTTGTGCCATTACCATCCCTCCGTTTCCTTTAATTGCCCTGATACCTAATGTTCCATCACTTCCGGTGCCTGATAAAATCACGCCAATAGCTTTTTCGCAATAATCTTCGGCCAACGATCTGAAAAAAATATCGATAGGCAGATTTATTCCATGATGGTAATTCTGTTCGGTGAGAAAAAGCTTGCTATGAAAAATGGTCATATTTTTTTTGGGAGGGATAAGATATACGCAGTTTGGATTTACCTGCATACCATCTTCTGCCCTGTAAACTTTCATTTCCGTGTGCTTTGACAGCAATTCCACCATCAAACTTTTATAATCAGGAGATAGATGCTGAACAACCACAAAAGCTAAGCCACTTTGAGGGTTCATATTTTTAAAAAATTGCTCAAGGGCTTCCAGCCCGCCTGCAGAGGCACCTATTCCTACACAAAACCTGGGTGTTTTAAATGAATCTTCAATTTCTTCCTTTTTTTTGACCGCTAAGCCTGTCGTTTCAATTTTAACTTTCGATTTTTCTAATGGGTTTTGATTATCTGATGAGGTCATAGAATTTTGTATAATAGAAAAAAATGATTAGATTGATTTTTTAGGACAATTTTGTTTTGCTAATAGAAAAACTTGTCTGGCGTAATATCTTTTTGACTAATCGGAAGTTGAGTTATTTCCGAATAATAATCTGATTGAATAAATAAACTTAATCAATAAAATCTATAATTACAAAAATGCGTACACAAAAACGATAATAGATGTAATATCACTAAATTGTTTATCAATCTTTAAAATTTATCTTTGATCTGTTTATATTTTACAACTATTAGTGATAAAGTCCTGATTACTTTTTACATTAGTGGTAATTGTCGATTCAAAAAATCTGATTACGTATATTCGGGTTCTGTTATCGGAGTTTTTTTCCTTATGATCATCCTTTGTGTTTTAAAATAAATCATGAGGATTTTTTGATAACCTTTTCAATCCATAAAGATATTTAATTTTTACTGGTTATTTAATGTTCAGGAAAATTTGTTTTAATAAGATTCAGGAAATGTTATTTTTCCTGTAAAACCACAAATTACACTTGCATGTATTTGCTTATAATAAATATGACCTGATAGTTAATTTTAGTTAATCAGAATGATTTAATCATTAAAAATATCGTTTTTCTGAGTAGCGAAAATTCTTTTGCTGATATTGAATGATACCTGCATGTGTTATTATACATAAACAAAATGCTAAAAAAACAGCATCATTTGCGTTCTATCATACCTTTTAAAAGCAATTTTGTTATGATGCAATCCTCAAAAAAATAATTTACAATCCATACAATTGTTGAAATTTATTTTTTCGAAGATAAGAAACTAAGGTACTTAAAAATTGTTCAGCAATTCAATTTTAAGTTAAATAAAAATTGATTTCAGTAAAAGCATTCCAATAATTATGTCCCTGTGCTTGGGGCAATAGAAAGAGGTGTGGAATAAAAAAGGCGGATAATCTTATCCGCCTTAAAAAATAATTATCTTTTATGGTCGATTAAAAAGGTGAGATCCTCTATTGCTTTTTGCAGAGTTTCCATGCAGGTTTCACTTTTAACCAGGTAATTATACACGCCCAGTTCCTGAACCCTTGCAATCAGATCTATATCTTTTTGTGCTGATACCACAATAATCTCAGTTTGAGGACTTTTTTCTCTGATTGTTTGAATAAGTTCTTCGCCGGATATATCAGGAAGCATCATATCTGCAATTACGATTTTGGGTTGTTCGTCAAGACTATCAATTAAGTCTTCACCATAAGTAAAATTAGATATTGAAATGTTTTTAATTGATCCGAGGCATAGTTTAAGAAGCATGCCCTCAGTTTTATTATCCTCGATTACAAATATCTTTTTCTTTTTGCTGTCGTCCATAAGAGGTTTTTTAATAGTTTTTTCAGCATGTAAAGATGATTTTATTTGTTCACATTTTTGGTCTGTTATCATCATTATTTGGGGGGTAAGAAATTGATTATAAATACAATGTACTTTTTTTTAGCAGGATTCTAATATACGAAAAAAGGAATAGTTTTTCCACAGGGTTTTACTTAATTTTGAAAAACTTATCCTATCTGAAAATAAAACCTGAAGGCTCAGCGAGATGAAACACCAGAAGTGTTTAATAAGTTGTTTTCACAATATCTTGTTGCTGTTTATTCAACAGATGAGACCACACCAACGGCACATCCTTCCTGACCATCTTCAAAATAAAAACTAATAGTATAAATTCCACTCATACCGACAGGGAAAACAATAGCAGGTATGTGTCTTTTTTGTTCAACCAGGTAAGATGTAACCACCAGATCGTCTTTATGATTTCTGATACTGATAATTACTTTACCTGGTTTTGTTTCGTCGTTGCAGGCAAAAATTTTATAGTTATTTCCGCTGGTCAGTGGCATCTTAAAACTAAGTTGAGGTATACTTTCACCCTTTTTTTGAGCAGGCAACTGAATGTTCCAGCTTTTTAAAAATCTGGCGTCATCTAGTTTACCATGGCAAATATCGAGAAGTGCCTCGCCACATTGACTATACCCCCTGGTTACTATTACCATCAGGAAAAAAAGGATGATTATGATTCGGATATTTTTCATTTGTTTTTGAATTTTTTTATGAAACCGGGCTTTTTTTTCTACCCTTTGAATCTATGATTAACCAAAGTCTCTTGTTTTGTTAAAGAAAAAAATACATAGATGAACAAGGTGTATTTTTTGAATGAAAGCAATTTTTAATATGCCCACAAAACTGTTGCATATCTGTGTTTTTAAATCAATCAGGAAATGATCTTGTTCCTTATATCTTTCACAATATTGGAAATATTTGTCAATGTTTCATCGGAAATCACAACTTCACTTTTTGAATTGTCAACTACTACGATCGTGCCATCTACCTCTTTCATCGTTGGTTCGGCATAAACATAGGATATATTAACATCTTCAAACTCTTTTTTGAGAACCATCAGGTCGTCGATAAGTTCCTGGAAGTTTGGGTCCTGACGATAAGTATACAATAATAAGAGCATGTTGTCAAGAACCATTTTTTGTTCACCAATTCGTTGGTGGATCAAAGAACTTTTGGGTGGAACGGTTTGCACGTTGGTGGCAATATACAGGCTTTGAATCCATGTACCATAAGATATTAGTACGGAAATATTGCTACGATCCTGTTTGATGAGATAATCCGACATATTATCAAATCCTGAATTGGTAATGAATAAAACAGAATCAATGCTTCTGCTATTTTCTGAAAGTCTGTTCAGGGTCTGATAATCGAAAAATTGATCAACCCTGAGATCGCTGGCAAGGTCGCGAACATTTCCCAGATATTTCAATGTAGCAATGGTTCTGTCGTAAATATTCATATAAACAAGGTCGGTACCGTAAACGCCCAGATTAAGTGCTTTTTTAAAATTTGTGTTGTAGTTATTGATGTTGGAAACGGGGTTTAGCAGTTCCTGGGTGTAAACAATTCCTGATTTTTGTAGCAGTGATGACATCTCTACAGGGTTTGGAATCGAGGATATAATTTCCCCTACCATAGAGTCATCAAGTCTTACAGCAGCTTCAACGAGTGTATCGCTAAGCAGATCGGAGGCTTCTTGTTTTTGGCCCTGATTACAGCCGGTAATAAAAAATACCAGCAGTGCAGGCAAGAAAAAAAGTATGTTTTTAATTTTCTTCATAATTATTTTTTTTTGTTTTACTAGTGTTGTTTGAATATTATAATTGAATATACGTGCAGTCTCAAGACTGTTCTTTGTTTTTTTGCAAGGATTTCAACAGTGGTGGCAGCCTTTCCAGCAATTGAAGAAACCTGGTTAATCCATTGTAGTACAAAAAGATATATGCAACAATGGTAAAGAACCATATCATAGCAATGTTAAAATAGAATGTAGGCACCAGATTGCCCATAAAATTTTTGGTGGGAGCAAGGAAATGTGTCCTGAAACTGGTAAAACCTCTGTCTTGAGGGTCAAGATAAATCGGGTCTATTTTCTGAACCAGATTGTTATTTATTCTTACCAGTGGTAAAGGTGCCATGGTGTTTTTTGTAAATCTTGCCAGATAATCATTGTAATAGTCATCATACATTTGCTGATATGCTTCTTTTTTTTCCGGCGTATTGATTTGAAGAGAAATTTCATGATCAATTTTTTCATTGATCATATTAAAATTTTTCCGGTAGTACTCCTGGAGGTCGTCCAGGTAAACAGAAATATCATTAGCGACTTCCTGGTTAAAATTACCTGGTAGTATATTTTCAGTATTCTCAAAAATAACTTTATGAAAGGGAGCATACTCCGAGTTGTTTTCTTTAACGATCTCGTTGTGCAACAAATAGATGTTATCATTTGAAATAGGAACAGAATCTCCTGCCAGTAGATTTGATTTATAGGTTTCTACGTAACTTTTGAGTTCGGGTATATAGTAAACATTTTTATAATTGAATACACTTTCGAGTTTACGCAGGTTATAAAACTGGTTTTCGTATTTGTTGTTTATAAACTGATTTACCACCAAAGCTTCAAAAGCCCATCTGGAGGGCATCATTTCGGCAATTACCGGCACCTTGTCTTTTCCACCGCCAATACTACGGTTAATTTTGTCAAAACTAAACATAGCCCCTGTAAGAACCATTTGGGGGATGATCAGGAAAGGTATAAGGATGTAAATGGTAACTGCGGAGTTAAATGCAGAAGAGATGTTTAATCCCAATACATTTGCCAGGGCAGAAAGAGAGAAGAACAATAACCAGTATTCGAAGTACATTCCCTGAATTGCTAAAATAGAATTTCCCACCAGTACAAAAAGTATAGCTTGTATGGCAGATATTATAAACAGAATAGAAATTTTGGAAAAAAGGTAACTACTGCGGCTCAGGTTCAGAAATGATTCCCGTTTCAGAATTTTACGGTCTTTGTATATCTCTTCGGCACTCACAATCAACCCTACAAAAAGTGCAACAATGGTGCACATAAAAAGATAGGGCATAATGTTTTCATTTTCCCTGAAAATATATATATTAGAAGTTGGGTCGTCAATATACCTGATGATGTATGCCAATAGAAATGCCAATACAGGAGCTTCCAGCAAATTAAGCATGATGTATTGGGTATTGGCTAATTTACTGAAAAGATCACGGCTAAAGAAAATCCTGAGTTGGTTGAACCAGTTGGGTTTGTTAAAGGATGCAGGCAATTGATCAAAATCGTGGTTTTCAGTTATGGGAGATGCTTTGTTCTGGTAATGCTCTGCCCATTCTGCAGGCATTATTTTTCTGTTACCTGTAGATTTGCCATATTCGTCTACTATTCTCGATTCAATAATACTAAAAATAGTTTCGGGGTTTACATTACCACATCGTGGGCATTCACCCACATCGCTGTTGATCTGGTTGTCGATTTTTTTGAAATAGATTACTGCTTCTACGGGGTTTCCGTAGTAAATAAGATGTCCGCCTTCATCGAGTATGATCACATTGTCAAACATCTTATAAATTTCTGATGAGGGTTGGTGTATTACCACAAAAATGAGTTTTCCTTTAATGGTGAGCTCTCTGAGCAATTCCATTACATTTTCAGAATCTCTTGAGGACAGACCGGAGGTAGGTTCGTCAACAAAAAGAACGGCAGGTTCCCTTATGAGCTCCAGTCCGATATTGAGACGTTTTCTTTGTCCGCCGCTGATTTTTTTATTCAGCGGGCTACCTACTTTAAGGTTTTTGATGTAATGCAAACCCAGATTCAGAAGTACTTTATTTACTTTTTCGTCAATTTCTTTTTCGCTCAGGTTTTTATATACCAGTTTTGTGCTGTAGTAGAGATTTTCATAAACGGTAAGTTCCTCTATCAAAAGATCATCCTGGGGAATATAACCGATGATGCCTTTTACATCCTCCTTCTGCAGATGAAGGTCTATACCGTTTATTTCTACTTTACCATTGGAGGGGTCTTGAATACCAGATAAAACATTGAGCAAAGTTGTTTTTCCAGCTCCACTGCCCCCCATAATGGCAACCATTTTACCCGAATGTTCCTGAATGTTTATGTTGCGAAGGCCAATATGACCATTGGGAAATTTTAAAGAAACATCTCGGGCATTGAAAACGATATTAATAGAGCTGGAATCTGATAAAAACTTAGCAGCTACATCTGTATAAAATACAGGTTTTCCTTTTGGTTGTTTTAAAACGCTGCCGCTGGCAAAAAGGTAAATTCTGTTATTGGCGATGGGCAGTCCGTTGAGCAAAATCTCATCATCACCGGTATATCTGAGAAAATACAGATCAACACTTTTTATTCTCAGAATAATAATACTGCCATTCAACTGACCCGATTCAATAAAATGAGACGAAGATTCAGTATTTTCTTCTGCCTGAATCAAAAGGTGATCGGTAGAATCAATATTTTGGGCATTGGGTTGGGTAACAAAATCGGAAATAGATTTTAATTCTTCATGATCGATATTAAAAACTTCGGCAGCGGTATTGATAATGGCCATTCTTTGAGGGGTGAAGTTTTTATCGCAATTCACCAGTTCAAAAAGTCTGACCAAAACAACCACTTTTTGTTTTTGGGTAAGAGTTTTGTTGATCTTTTTGGCAATACCCAAAGTTTTGACCGAATCTTTTACCGATGTAAGTTTGGGTCTTTTGGGTTTATCTTCCAAGTTTCTGGTATTGCTTTTTTTGCCTTCAATAAAGCTATCGAAAAGAGCAAGATATTCTATTACAGCACTTTCATTGAGTTGCTGCTTCAAAAAATTATGCACAAATTCCCTTTCATTGTCAGAAAGACCTACATCTTGCTTGGCAATAATAGCAAAAAGTTGCATCAACGCTTTTAATATCTCTTCACTCATTTAAAAAGATTTGTTAATAGTTTGCAGATATTTAGTAGCTATGCATTTCAAAAGGAATATCCACAATCTCAGAATACTCCTCACCGGCTTCTTCCATATCCTCGTCATCTTCCTGAAAATACCACTGAACAACAATCTCGTGCCCATCGTTCATGATCTCTTCAAATTTTAGCAATATATCGAGCAATATTTTAGAAGAAGCTGTATTGAAGTATTCAAGTCTGAAAATCACTTCGGTTTTCGGATTGGGTGATTTTCCGTATTCTTCAATCCATTGAATAACCGGTGCATAAAAGGTTACAACATCCTCTGGCAGTGATCTTCCGGAAAACTCAATAATGTTGCTTTCTGCGTCCAAAATTACATTGGGTGTATCCTCTGTACCTTTAATTTTTATAACTTCCATGATGATTATGTAATTAATTTTTAATAGTTTTTTACTTGCGTGAAATGATCGTTCTGAGAAGAAAGAACGATGTATTTGAGTCGATCTCTATAAAGTTATATTCGAGTTTTTCGCCTGTTTTGCGGGCAATGTCTATCAGTCCTAGTCCTGCGCCCCCTTTGTCTGAAAGTGATCCTTCACGCATCTGTTTTTTGAAAAGTTCCTTTAATCCATCTTTATCCAGTTGGTTGATTTTTTCGAGCAATGCTTTCAAATCGCCAACTTTAGAATTTTCTACTGCATTTCCGGTCATAACATGATAATCAGCATTATCTTCGCCCAGTCTTCCAACAATAAAAATACCGTTACCTACAAAACCTTTTCCTGTATAAGATTCATATTCTTCCGCATGCTTGCTAAGGTTTTGCAAACATTCAACCATTACATGGAAAACCTTTTTTTTCATGGATGCATCTTCACTATAGCTATCCATTTTATTTTCTGCCAATGAAGTGAAGGCTTTGGTGATCTGATGTGTGATTTCACCTTCATATACCAGGGTAAATTTATTGTTGAGCATTTCCTGGTGAACCTCATAGACAAGCTTCATATAATCAACATTTTTCATTTTCTTTTTGGTTTATGAACAAATCAATTTTTATAATTTATACCTTTTTTATCTGCTTAATTTTTTATCCACTTACGAATACTAATGGCAGTTTTTTGAATTTTAAAATTCAAAATCTTATACCAATAAGCAAAACATCATCTATGGGTGTACCATCGCCCAACCAGTTTGTATAGTCATTTTGAAAGAGATTGTGCAATTGATGCATGGGCATATCTTTGTTTTCGATAACCGTATTTTTGATTCTTTTGGGGAAATATTTTCTGCCATCAGGTCCGCCAAACTGATCTGGTAATCCATCAGAGAAAAAATAAACGCAATCATTTTTTTGTATATTGATGACATGATTTTCAAACACTGGTTGGGGTTTTCCTTCTTTGGGGATACCACCAATGGCAGATCTGGTACCTTTGAACTCGGTAAGTTCGCCATCTCTGACCAAATATAAAGGACGATGTGCTCCGGAGAACTGGAGTTCCATTTTTTTCAGGTTAATTTTGCAAAGTGCTACATCCATGCCATCGCGGGCACTTGCTCCTTCTTTGTCCTGTCTCAGTGTTACCTGTACACCTCTGTGAAGTTGATTCAATATTTCGCCAGGGTTTAATATTTCTGGTTGTGTAAGTATCTGATTCATTGTAAAATAACCAATAAGCGAGAGCATTGCACCTGGCACGCCGTGGCCAGTACAGTCAATAGCAGCAATATACACATCGTCTTCCTTTTCGTAGAGCCAGGGGAAGTCGCCACTAACAATATCACGAGGTCTGTAAAACATAAAAGAATCCCTGAAATATTGTTTTATCAGTGTTTGACTGGGTAAAATTGCATTTTGGAGTCTGAAAGCATAGTTGATACTGTCGGTAATTTTGGCATTTTTTTCTTTTATCTCTTCTTCGATCTTTTTTAGCCCGGTAATGTCATGCAAAATAAAGAGGATTGTTTCCATACGCCCTTCTTCATTGAATTCGGGTATGGCATTCAGGTTCATCACTCTTTTCTCATTATCGTGCGAAAAGTCAATTTCTTTTTGAATCTTTTCTTTTTTAGCTTTTACTTCATTGGCAATATCGTCAATGGTTTCTACAATGGATTGGCTCAATCCGATTTCTTTGAGATGCTTCTTGCTTAAATCTTCCTTTTTGTCGACAATATAAGATTCAATGGCTGGATTTGCGTAAAAAACAATACGGTTGAGGTCGATTCTTAAGATAATATCAGGTGAATTATCGGAGAGGGTTTGCATCTGCCCCCTCATGCGTTGTTCTTTTTCTGCTCTTTTTCTTTCGGTTATGTCACTAGTGTTCAGGATAAGTCCATTGATGGCTGGGTCTTTCAGCAGGTTTTTCCCGGTTGTTTCCAGAAACATGATAGCTCCATGCTTATTCAGATAGCTGTATTGCACTTTTTGAGGTTCAGCAGGTTTTTCTAGCAGGTCCTTAAACAGTTTATTGATGATGGTTTGCCCTTTTTTGTTGATGCGGTCAAAGTCTTTCCCTGCAAACATGTCTTCCTCGGTATATCCAAGAATGTTTTTTACCGAAGGGCTAACATATTTAAGTTCTTTTTTTTCGTTGTAAATAGTGATGAGTTCAGAAGCATTTTCCAGAAGAGAGTATAATCTTTTCTGACTTTGGTTTACCTCCTGGATTTTCTCTTCCAGATGGGTATTGGTTTTTTCCAGTTCTTCCTGTGTAAGGCGCATTTCCTCGGCATTTTGCCTGAGTTCTTCTTCATTTTCTTTGAGTTCCTGTGTCATCTCCTGCGATTCGCGAAGAAGGTTCTCTGTTTTATCGGTAATTTTCAGGTTGTAGATTGTACGTGCTACGAATTCAGCAATTCCTTTCACAAACTCAATTTCGTGGGGTTTAAAATCTCTGATTGAGGCAAATTCGAAAGCTCCCTGAAGTTTTTCTTCCATAAACAAAGGGACAATAAGCAAACTGTCGGGCTTTTTCTCTCCTAATATCCCGCTTGTAATGGTAAGGTAGTATTCTGGTATTTCGGTACGGTGAATGATGTCTTTTTCAATGGCTGCCTGCCCAACAAGTCCTTCCCCTATTTTTACTTCATCCTGCAGGTACTTTTTTCGATTGTAGGCATAAGAAGCAGAAATTTTCAACAGCGCTGAATCGTCGTCATAGATGTAAAAAACACCTTGTACAACATTAATATATTTTATAATTGCCTCCAGTACTTCAAAACTCAGAACGTTTACATCATTATGCATTCGAAGGATCTGACCTATTTTGTCTTTCCCGCGCATTTCCCAGTTTTGTAAAGATTCTTTCTGGTTGTTGTCGTAAAGTTTATCTCTGAGATTTTGTATTGTTTTACCCAAGGTATCTGATTCATCTTCCACTTCAAAATCAATATCGTACTTTCCGTTTCCGATCTCTTCTGCAAACCGTGCAACAGTATTAATATTGCGTGTTTGATTAGCCAATTGTGTGCTCAGGTCTTCAAATCGCTTATTTTGATTTTTAAACACATCAAAAAGGTAATACGCCGATATGCCAAAAATGAGAGGGAGCAAATCTGTAATGATAATCACGGGATTGCTTTGATGTATCAAGCCCAGAGACCTGAAACCCATGGGGATACCTAACCGCCCCATTTCTATAATCCATGAAAAAAGAGGGAATATAAAACCCAGGACAACGGACGCAATTACAATATATTTTTTTTGTAAAAAAATCATTATTAGTTAATTAATGAAGTTTGTTTGTTTCAAGATAAAATTTTGTTATCAATTTAAAGTACTTTTCACAGTTGTGAGATTATTTTTTTTCTTCAAACTTTTGTTTTTCTATCGTTTTACATTTTATTATAAGACCATCATTCTTGTCGCACCAAACCACAACAAAACTTTTTTCACAGGCGGACGATTATAATTTAGCAACACAGCAATAAGTTTACATCCAAATATTGTTGTCAAACTCCATATTATTAGCTGTTAAATCAAATGATAAGCAAATAAAAAAAGAATGAACATTTCCGTTAAACAGTTTGCTGAAATGTAACACTAAACTTTCTGATTGCAGTGGTGCACCCTATCTTTTGTTGTAGGAATAGTCCAATATTTTTCAGATCATCTTCTGTTCCGGAAACGAGCATTTAATAAAGGTTTTTCCTGTTTAAAATTTGTTTGACAAAGAAATAAAAAGTAAAGAACTGAATACAAACAGGGCAAAAATACATTTAATATGATAGAAAAACCCCTGTGTTTTACGCATTTTTTTTTAAGAAAAATTTATAATTTCAATTCAGTTTTAAAGATCAGTTATTGCTTCTTCAAATTGATAGTATGGAATAATCAGCTCCTCCAGTTGTTGAATCAATTCTATATCGGAATCATGAAATTTTTGGAAAGAGGCTATTTCGATAATACCAAATAGTTTGTTTTCTTTGTTTTTCCAGGGTACGATCAGTAAGTGGTTAGGGGTTGCCTGTCCCAGTCCTGATTTTACTGAAATATATCCTTTGGGCAATTCCTTCAGATACAATGGTTTCATGGCTTTTGCCACCTGCCCTATAAGTCCTTCACCAATTTCAAACTCAAAAATCTTTTCTTCGGGTATATAAAAAGCAAATGTAGATGATAAAACTAAAATTTCTCGTTGGTCTTTGGTTTGGGTTAAAAATATTTCGGCCTGTGTTATCTCAAATCCTTTGGCAATTGCACTCAATATCTTCTCAGATACTATTTTGTTGTTTTTCACAGGTGTTTCGAACTGTTTTTTCAGGGTCGTTTCAATAATCTCTTTTCTTTTTCGGGTTTGTTCTATCATTAATTTTTTCTTCTCTTCGATCGATTCTTGTTTTATATCTTCGCCTTTTTCGTTCATTTGATCATTGAAGCCGGTTGTTGTTTTTATATCATTTGCTAGTGTGGTTTTTTTATTGATGATCCAGGTATAGATGAGCAAACCCAGTATGGAAAGAAAGGATATACTAAAGAAAATGGTTTGCAACATGTAAAGATTTTGAACTGAATCTATGATTTTTGAGATTTGTATGCCCTCAGATAGCAGAGTAGAAAGATTACCGGTTTTACTCAGTACCAACCAGGCCATCAACAGAATAAAAAACTCCAAAGCAATGTAAATAAGAATTGTATTTTTCTTTACGTGTTTAATATTTTTTTGGTTATCACTCATCACCTTTTGATTTTTTTGCAGAATATTTTCGATGTATAATTTATTGCTTTTTTTTTTATTATAGCATATAAAAGATATGCACTATTGATTTTTATTGAGATTGACCAGAAACTGAATGATCTGTTCTACTTTAAATATATGATCAACCCTGCCGGTTTTTTCAATTGCTGCCACCGGCATAGTAGGCATTTGTGCTTCGTTTGGGTCCTGTACAATGGTTAGTCCGCCCCAGTCTTTCACTTTTTTTAGTCCCCATGCGCCATCTTTATTGGCACCTGACAATATGATTCCGATGGTTTTTTCTTTGTAGCAATAGCCCCCAGTCATGAAAGTGAGATCAATTGCGGGACGGGAATGGTTTACAGGTTCTTCTGTTGACAGTGCAAATTTGCCTGCCAGTTCAATATACAGATGATAATTGGCAGGAGCAAGGTACACTTTACCTGGTCGCAGGTTCTCTTTATCAAGAGGTTCTGTAACAGGCATTACTGATTTGATAGACAATGCCTCCACAAAACCATGTCGAACGTGCTTAAGTCTGTGCAAAGCTAAAACAACAGGTATTTTAAAATTTGATGGCAGATTCGACAGAATCTTTGTTACAACCTGAAAACTACCCGCTGATCCACCTATGATTACTGCTTTATAATTCATTGATACCGGTTTTCATCTGTTTATAATTTGATTAAATAGGTCAGATGGAGCTCGCTATAACTCCGGTTTTGTTTTTTGGTCGTACTACGAATTATAATCATCCGCTTGTGTGTCAAAAACTTTGTCATGGCTCGGTTCATCTGTTTATATTTTGATTAAATAGGTCAGATGGAGCTCGCTATAACTCCGGTTTTGTTTTTTGGTCGTACTACGAATTATAATCATCCGCTTGTGTGTCAAAATCATTGTCATGGCTCGGTTCACCTGTTTATAATTTACCATTATTAGAATTAATATACTGAAAATGATTATTTTATAAATGATCACAGAAAGAAAACATCTGCGTGAGTTCGTTGAATCTGTTTTATCTGCGTTTCATTATTCTCATGATTCATATTGTCTTTTTTTTAATCTAATTTTTGATGTTTGAACTGTTTATCATTTGATTTCATCAGTTCTGTTTTTAAGTAAGAGATTCCGCCCTGTGTCTTTGCCAGTAATTACTTACTCTATGGTGAAACAAAGAAATGGGTATAGTTGAATAATGTTGTTGAAATCAGGTTCTGAAACTTTTATAATTCTTAATGAATTTTTCTGTAGATTTTTTCGCTTTCATTGATCAGATTATATTTTGCGGCCTCATTGCAAAAAGAAATATTTTCTTTATTTCCAATAGCCAAATATCCGTTTGAGGATAAAATTTCAGTAAAAATTTCGAGCAACCGTTCCTGAAATTGTGCATTAAAATAGATAAAATAGTTACGGCAAAGTATCATATTAATCCCTTTGATCTTTGTTTCGTTGCCGGGATTATACACATCGTAGCGAATATTTCGATAAAGGCTTTCAATAAACCTGAACCGGTGATCCTGTTTTACGATATACTTATTCAGATCGAAAGATTCATCCTCTTTGAATCTCTTGCAATTATTTTCTGATATTTCGAGTTTATTTAACGGATAATATATGCCTGCCGAGTGGTTAATAATCTCATGGTTAAGGTCAGTTGCTATTATGTTGCATTTATCATAAATTCCGGCTTCGGTAAGGCTGATTGCAGCACTCATTACCTCTTCACCTGAAGAACAACCGGGTATCCAGATTTTTATTTTATGGTAATTTTTGTCGAGTGCAGGGCAAATATCCTTGCGCAGTGAGCGCCAAAAAGCGGGGTCGCGAAAAAATTCGGTTACTTCTACAGTTAGTTGCGCAATAAACTTAGGGAAAAACCCTTCATCCTCCTCCAGGAGTTTTATCAGACTTTCTATATTCTTTAAATTGTTTTGATTGATAACTTTGCTTAACCTTCGCTTCAAAGAAGTACCAGCATAAATAGTCATGTCGAATTGATATTTGCGCCTGATAGTTTCATTGAGCGTTCGTATGCCTGATATTCCTATCTCTATATCTTCAGATTTCAGGTTATTCATTGATCCTGCATTTGGTTTCACCTGCCAGCAAATATAGAAATAATTACTTGCGAGTTTTTCGGTGGTTTACGGTATTTTTTAAAATCTGTTTTTACGGTCAGTGTTTCTAAAAAAAAATCATTTTCAACCCCCTGTTTTGCATCTTATTGATTGTCAATGATAATCATAGAATAATGAGTTTATCAATCTAAGCAATATCCGAAGGCATTGTTTTTAAACATCCAAAGGATATAATGTTCATGGTAGTATTTCTGTATTTTTGCAGTTTATTGATTTTAGAAATGTTTCATTCAACGAAAAAACTATCAGTTTCCTTGAAAAAAATATCTATAACTGGACCGGAATCTACCGGTAAATCAGATTTGAGCGTTGCTCTTGCCAGGCATTTTAATACAGATTATGTGAAAGAATATGCGCGTGATTACATCAATAGTTTAAACCGGCCTTATCAGCAGCATGATCTGCTGTTAATAGCGCAGGGTCAGATCAAAATGGAGGAGCAAAAAGAAAAAACAAACAATCGTTTTTTATTTTGCGATACTGATCTTTTGGTCATAAAGATATGGAGCTTGTATAAATATGGTGTATGTCATCCCTGGATATTAAAAGAACTGGAGAAAAACAGGTACGATTTTTATCTGTTATGCAATATTGATCTACCCTGGCAGTATGATCCACAAAGAGAACATCCGCACCTGAGAAGCTTTTTTTTTGATTGGTATAAAAAGGAGCTTGAAGAATATAATTTTGCTTTTCATATTGTTTCCGGGAGAGGACAACAACGGTTTCAAAATGCTTTGAATGGTATTGAAAATTATTTTGGTAAAGAGATATAAATTTGGTAAGGTGCGTAAGTCTTTGTTTTTTGATCAAGATATTAACAAAATAAAAACATCTTTCTGATAAATGAAAATTACAAGCGAATTAAAGCAATATGTTCATTTGCATTTTATTATTGTTTTATTAGGATTTACGGCCATTCTTGGTTCTATCATAACCCTAAATGCTATTGAACTGGTGTGGTTCCGTACTTTTTTCGCTTCTCTGGGGCTTTGGATATATGCAAGATACAAAGGTATAAAAGTAGTTTTGCCATTGCGCGAACAAATACATCTATATCTGATAGGATTGATTGTAGCATTGCATTGGATTACTTTTTTTCATGCTATCAAAGTGTCTAATGTTTCTATTACATTAGGTGTTTTTGCATCTACAACTCTTTTTACAAGTTTTCTGGAACCCTTTCTTCAAAAACGCCCAGTGTTATGGATCGAAGTATTCATTGGATTGGTCATAATTTTAGGAATATATGTTATTTTTCAATATGAGTTGCAATATAGTGAAGGAATTATTTATTCACTTCTTTCGGCGTTTTTAAATGGTTTATTTGTAGTGCTCAACCGCAATATCAGCAGAAAATGGCATCCTTCTGTTATTAGTCTTTATGAGATGGGCGGAGGGTTTGCCTTCATTTCCGTTTTTTTATTGATTATGGGTCAAATAGTAAACCCTTTCGTTGAGTTTTATCTACCTGATATATTTTGGATTCTGATTCTGAGTTTTGTTTGTACTTCATATGCTTTTGCTGCTGTTGTTGAGATCATGAAAGAATTGTCGGCATACACTGTGGTGCTAAGCATAAATCTTGAACCAGTTTACGGCATTATATTAGCATTTCTGATCTTTGGGGAGTCTGAGAAAATGTCTTCTGGTTTTTATTTGGGTACCTTAATCATTATGGGTTCAGTATTTGTTTATCCCTATCTGAAAAAGAAATTTTACAAAAAAAAGGTTTCTTTATCTTCTGATCCCTGATGTAAATTCACAATCCATTGAATATGATTTTTTTAAATAGAAAACCTTTCCAAAAAAGCATTGGCATTGCTCTGGTGCTTTATTTTCTTTTCTTCAGGCATTTTGTCATACATCTTCACCATCATAAGCATCCTTTGGTTTTTCAAAAAAATTTCCCTGTATTTATCAATAAATCGCCAGTATAAACCATCCCAGGTATCCTGCCATTTGCCTTTGGAGTAATTGCTCATCCTGATCAGGTAATTACTACCACTGATGTAGGGTTTGGTAGAGAGCAATCCACCATCAGCAAATTGACTCATACCATATACATTGGGAACCATTACCCAGTCATAGGCATCAATAAAAAGTTCCATAAACCATTTGTAAACATCATCGGGGTGTATTTCGCATAAGAGCATAAAATTACCAATTACCATCAATCTTTCAATATGATGACAATATCCGGTTTTGATAACTTTCTCAATGGTTTGATCAAAAGGTACAATGCCAGTTTTTCCAGAATAAAACGATTCGGGCATTTTGGTTTTAAAATTCCAGAAATTTTGTGTTCTCTGCTTTCCACCCCTGAGCATATAAATAATACGCATATATTCTCTCCATCCAATAATCTGCCTTATAAATCCTTCTATTGAGTTAAGAGGAACATTGTTTGATAAACCATAATCCAGGGTTTTTTTCACAATGATTTCAGGTGTAATCAAACCGGTGTTAAGCATGGGGCTTAGGACGCTATGGTTCAGATAGTTTTCATTTTCCACAATTGCATCTTCATAAATTCCGAACTCCTCAAACCTGTTTGCCAAAAATTCGTCGAACCATTGATTTGTTGCTACAAAATTTGTTGGATAAAAACCCTCGTTATTTAAAACCCCGGGATTTTTATCGAAGAACTTACGGGTATAATTGATGGCTTCTTTTACAAATTTATCGGGCGATGGAAAAGTAACTACCGGAGGTTTTTTACCAGAAGGATATTTTTTACGATTTTCTGTGTCAAAGCTCCACTTGCCTCCTATGGGATCACCTTTTTTGTCAATAAGTATTTTATGAGCTTTGCGCTGGCTGATATAAAAATCGTTATGAAAAAAACGTTTTTTGCGTTCCATCGTGTTTTTCTGTTCATATGCTTTTTTCAGAAAACCCGGACTTCCGTAAATGATTTTATGTATCCCAAGTTCTCCACATGCTTTATTTATTCTTTTTTCCAGCCAATCATCATGCACATCAATATAATGCAACTCCGTAAAATCAGGATTTTCTTCTTTTATTTTTTTTAGCAATCTTTTGATGTTATTCTCCTTCGAATTACTTTCTGTATAAATTGTCTTAATTCCCTTTTTTTCCAGAAAGTCCTGATAAAATTTCATACTGGCTCTGTGAAATACAATCTTTTGTTTGTGAAAAGAATATTGTTCGAAAAATAAATATTCCTCAATGATATGCACAGGGCCTTCTTTAACTGGCAAAGGTGTATTTTCAAACAACTGATGTGGAAAAATTAAAGATACTTTCATTCTTTTATGGGTTTTAAAACATATGAATTTGTGAGTTCTTTATCAGGCATGAAGCGAACATGTTTGCGAATTAAACACAAACACCAATGAAAATAGCAAACATGGAGTTCCATCCAACCTTAATGTACAAATTATATACGGATGAAAGCAAAATAAATTTGTTACGCAATACAAATCATATCGAAAAAAAGAATCATTAATTTTTCTATTTCTTTTTATTGTTTGATTCCTGTGCACTCTTTTTCACAATTCTTCCAATATGAAAAAAAAGAAGGAAAGTACCCTTGTGTTTCAAACATCCAGTCTCTGGGTTCTTCTTTACCTGTATAATGTCTGTTGAGTGGGTGCTCTTTGAAAAAAATATTTTTCAGGTTGTATTTTCTGGTCAGTTCATAAAATTCGCCGGCAAAAACCTGTATATGCGGTATATTTTCAGTAAGTTTTAGTACGAATTTGATAACCTTTTCCGAAACCGGATAATCGGCAAAATGTGAGGGTTCCAGCAATAGAATACGGTCCGCCCTGAGGTTTTTTTTCCACAAAGGATCCATATTATATGTGTTGTATATCAGGGTAGGAAGTTTAGAATCAATATCGATATCTTTTTTAAGGGGCAGATCGGTTTTAAGTTCAGGACAAATTATTTCTTGTAATGGAAAGGGTTTTTTAAGTGTTTTAACTTCGTTATAATCCAGATCAATAAATGTATTTTTTTGAGTGCTGTTGCAGTATTTGTTTATGTTGCTTTGGAGCGCGATATATTTTTTTGAGCTAAATGCACCTGCTACCCATTGCCAGTTTAGTGCATTGCTTGCCCAATCGCCATCAATGAGGTGAAAATACATCCATTTGGCCGGGGTTTTCCAATGGCTTTTTCCCCAGTTGCAGGCCAGCGATGCTACATACATACGCACGTGGTTGTGCATATATCCTGTAAGGTAAAATTCGCGGATTGCCTTGTCAATGGTTTCAATACCTGTTGAAGCATTTATGATTGCTGCGGGCATTTTTTCATTGTCTACATCCTGTTGTGTGGTTTTTAAATCCTGATTGATAAGTTTTCCTTTGTACTTCCAAACTTGCTGAAAATAATCACGCCATGCAAGTTCCTGCAAAAAACGGGTGATCATACTCAGATCATAACCCCTTTCCACCATTCGGTTTCTGATGATTTTGGTTGTTATTACGCCTCTTGAAATGTAGGGTGAGAGCCGGGTTACGGCACCATCTGTATAGTTGCGGGTTTTAGCATACAAAAAAGGATCGACTTCATCAATTCTCTTTAAAATGTCGTTGTAATTTGTGGGGAACATATTTGGTGAAGTTTGTCAATATTATTTTTAAACCAAAACGATATATTGTCCAAACAACAAGAAAATATGTTTAATGTTTTTTGTTAATGATAGAACAAATGAGTTGTGGTTTTATATCAGACGATTTCTTTGTGTTTCTCAAACCTACAAATCAACCATAAACAATCTTGCTGAACCATGCTTTCAGCAATATTTTGCCCAATAAAATTTTTGTTTATATAAAAATAGGGGTTTATTGTTTTTTGTTAATTTTGGTGGCATCAAAACACATAAAAAAACATATTATAAACAGCTGTTAATTTTAATATTTATGACAACAAAACAAAATACTGTAGGGGTTCACCCGCCAAATCTTAGTATTTATGGGATTCAAGGAGTAGAAAAAATTTTTTATAATTTATCATATGAACAATTGCGCGAACACATTCTGAATGCGGATGATCAGGATTATGAAAAAGGTTTTGAAACTCAATTGGGTGCCATAGCTGTTGATACTGGTATTTTTACTGGTCGATCGCCCAAAGATAAATACATCGTAAAAGAGAAATCAAGCGAAGATCATATCTGGTGGGCAGGACCTCGTGCCAAAAGAAGTGACAACCAACCCATCAGTATGGAAATATGGGAAGATTTGAAAAAGACCACGCTTCGCCAGTTCAATAAAAGTAAGAAGTTGTATGTGATGGATGCCTTTTGTGGTGCCAATGAAAACTCCAGATTAAAAATCAGAGTTATTGCAGAGGTTGCCTGGATGGCTCATTTTGTTAAAAATATGTTCATTCGCCCTACAGAAGAAGAATTGGTTGATTTTCAACCTGATTTTGTAATGATGAATGCCTGCAAAACAGTGAATGAAAACTGGGAAAGGCATAACCTTAATTCAGATATTTATGTTGCTTTTAATCTGCAGGAAAAATTATCTCTTATAGGGGGTACGTGGTATGGAGGTGAAATAAAAAAGGGTTTTTTCTCAGTAATGAATTATTACCTGCCTTTAAAAGGGATTTGTTCGATGCACTGCTCTGCCAACATGGGAAAAAATGGAGATACTGCCATATTTTTTGGTTTGTCTGGAACCGGGAAAACAACCTTATCTGCTGATCCTGAGAGATATCTCATTGGCGATGATGAACATGGATGGGACGATGAGGGTATTTTTAACCTGGAAGGTGGTTGTTATGCCAAATGTGTGAATTTAAGTAAAGAGAAAGAACCCGATATTTATAATGCGATCCGCACTAACGCTTTGCTTGAGAATGTTGTTTACAACCCGGCCAATGGAGAAATTGATTTTTCAGATACTTCTAAAACAGAAAATACGAGGGTTTCCTATCCCATTTATCACATTGAAAATGTTGTAAAACCTGTAAGTAAAGGTACGCATCCTAAAAAAATCATTTTTCTAACAGCAGATGCTTTTGGAGTATTTCCTCCCGTTTCTCGCCTAACCCGTGAGCAGGCTATGTATTATTTTCTCAGCGGATATACCAGCAAACTGGCAGGAACCGAAAGAGGGGTTAAAGAACCTTTGCCTACTTTCTCCTCTGCTTTTGGTGCGGCATTTTTATTGCTTCACCCAACAATTTATGCTCAGCAACTGGCAGATAAAATGAAAAAACACGGGGCAACGGCCTATCTTGTTAATACGGGTTGGATAGGGGGAGCATATGGCATCGGACAAAGGATTGATCTGGAATCAACCCGCAATATCATCCATGCCATTCTTGACGGTTCTCTTGATAATGCCGAGGTGGAAGAGATAACTCCTTTCGGATTAAATGTACCCTTGCAAGTAAATGGGGTGGATAATCTTATTCTCAACCCTAAAAATACCTGGAAATATGAAACTGCTTACAACAAACAAGCTGAAAAATTAGCAGAACAGTTTATCAGCAATTTTAATCAGTTTCTGGATACTGATATTGGTCAGAAACTTGTAGCGGCAGGCCCTCAAAATCGCTTTATGAAACAATATTACGGGTTTTACGAACGAAGAATCGAAAATCTGGAGAAAAAACACCGGGAAGAAATTGTTCGTTTAAAAGATCAGATATATATTCTGCAAACTGCATTTCACGATTATGTGTCGTTCAATTCCATTAATTCTGATTATAAAAAAAGGAAATTGCACCGCTATGTGCCCATAGTGTCATGGTTTGACAGCTCCCAAAAAAATTATATAGAAAAGTGTGATGCTGTGGTTCATAAACTGATTGAAAGCGTTGGTTTGATTCCCTACGAACATGTGGAAACGGAAGTGGGATATAATGAGTTCATGACAAGAACCCAAAAAGAAATGTCTACACAACAGGTTTACGAGATTATTGACGAAATTCAAAACTGTTTTATGGGGAAAAGCTGCCATAATAAAAAATTGGTGAGCATGAAAAAGCAACTAAAGGAGATTACAGAAGATATTCCTAATTTTACTATCAAACTTGGGTATTTGCTCATCCTGAAATATACTGATTTGGACGATAAAAGTAAATTGGTGATTAAAAAGCTCACCATCTCAGGTTTGATTCATATTGACAGAAATCCGTATCTCATTAAAAAACCAGAACAATTGCTCGAAGAAATACAATATTTTTAAACTAAATAAAGCTGTTCCTGTTACACTCACACCGGCAATGATGATCCCGTAACGTAAAACCTTTTCTCTCTGCTTGCAATCTGAGATTGGGAGGTCATTGCCGGTTTTTTTGTAAGTAATTATTTTGGATACCATACTGTCGTGTGTTACCTTCATTAGTTAGCTGCCCATATGGAGGAGGTAATATTTATGATTGTTTTTCAGCGCTGTTTTGCCCGATGCGCAAGTTTGACTGGTTTATATGCACCTGCCAGATCATCAGAGTATATTTACCTGATCTTTTATTTTCATATTTTTCAGTTGAAACGAACATGTTTGCCAGTTAAATACAAACATAGAGTTTTATCCAACCTTAACCTGCAAATGATTTACGCATGAAATTATTGTACGGTTTATTTTTTCTCATGTCTTTTTATTGATGCAGTTTTTTTCATAAAGATTAAACAAAAATATAATTTGCATAGTATTCATACAACCATTTGTATTTAAAATTCATCTTAAATTCCACCCATAATGTTCGAAATTATTTTTTTTAGATTTTAAAAAATTGTATTTTTGAAACTAATTTTTATTTATTCTGGATTAAATTAAGATGAATATGGAAACTGGAACTGTTAAATTTTTTAATGAGAAAAAAGGTTATGGATTTATCGTAGACGATAAATCTCAAAAGGACGTATTTGTGCATCATACCGGATTGGTTGACAGGGTAGCAAATGATGAAAGGGTATCATTTGAAATTGCTGAAGACAAAAAGGGTGTTAAGGCAATTAACGTTCAGCGTGAGTAAAATCTTTTCAAACCTGATTAGCAATCACTACTTATTCCTGCCAAAGAAAACTGGCAGGTTTTTTTTTGCTCTATCTCTCTATGCTTTATATGTTTTTATTTTATTTCATAATGATTATTGACCAGTTTGCATTTTATGCTTTTAAGTTTCCTTTATTGTATTACCCTATTGCATAGGTGTTTTCTTTTTATTTTTTTCTTTGAAGTATAGTTTTTTACTTTACATCACGGTGTTCTCCATGAATGTTTGCTCTGGGTAGGGTGCTGCCACCGGGTTAAAATCATTTGCGCTTTCAGGGCAAACCATTTGCGGAGCTCATAATCATCGGTCTGTTTTTCAATATTAGGCTCATAACCAAACCCATATATCCAGAAACTATTAATAATTATATTGACCTGTGTATGTTTCTCAATATTATATTATGCATTAACAACAAAGGGATTTACAACTATAAATTTTATAATTTCGCCAAAAAAAGAAAATGAACTACTTTCAGGCAAATCATCTTAGTAAATCGTACGCAGAAAAACTGCTTTTCGAAAATATAAGCTTTGGCATCGACCAGGGGGAAAAAGTTGCACTTATAGCTCGCAATGGTGCAGGCAAAACAACATTATTAAACATCATGACAGGTAAAGATATTCCTGATAATGGTGATTGTAATTTCAGAAAGGATATTAACCTGGTGTATTTGCCACAAAATCCGGTTTTTGATCCTGACTTAACAGTTGAAGAAACATTGCTTCAGGATGATAATCAACACGCACGAACACTCAGACAATATCACGAAATATTACAAAAAAACGAAAAGCATCCCGGGGGAGAGTATCTCGAAAAACTCCAGCAGATCATCACAGAAATGGATTCCCTTGATGCCTGGAGTTATGAAACAAGATTTCAGCAGATACTTACCGAATTAAAAATCACTAATATTCATCAATCTGTAGGCGAATTGTCAGGTGGACAGTCAAAAAGGTTGGCATTGGCGAAAGTTTTGCTTGCGGAAGCAGATTTTATAATCCTGGATGAACCTACTAATCATCTTGATTTGGATATGATAGAGTGGTTGGAAGGTTATCTCTCAAAGTCGAAACTTACCTTGTTGGTAGTTACGCACGATCGTTATTTTCTGGATGCGGTTTGCAATAAAATCCTTGAACTGGAAATGGGAGAGATGTTTCGATATAATGGAAATTATGCCTATTTTCTTGAAAAAAAACAGGAACGGCAAAATGCACGCCAGATGGAGACCGAAAAGGCGAGAAATCTTTTACGAAAAGAAACCGAATGGATGCGCAGGCAACCCAAAGCCCGCACTACAAAGTCGAAAGCACGTATTGAATCTTTTCATAAGCTGAAAGAAACTGCACAAAGTCAAAATGAATCAAATGTAAAATCTATTTCTGTAAAGGCGGCAAGGTTGGGCAAAAAAATACTGGAAGTCATTGATCTGCAAAAGTCTTTTGATGGTCAAAACATTATTCACGATTTTTCTTATGTTTTTAAACGTTTTGAGAAAGTAGGGATTGTGGGGCAAAATGGTACCGGAAAATCTACTTTTCTCAATATCATTACCGGCAAGCTTACTCCCGACAAAGGAAAAATAATAAAAGGAGAAACCATTCGCTTTGGGTATTACCGGCAGGAAGGTATAAAAGTAGACGACAACAAAAAAGTAATAGATGTAATTACCGGTATAGCAGAAAATATTCAACTGGGAAACGGAAAAGAAGTATCTGCTTCCCAGTTTTTACTCCATTTTAATTTTTCATTTCAATCGCAAAATGATTTTGTCAGAAAACTAAGCGGTGGCGAAAAAAGAAGATTGTACCTGATGACCGTACTCATGAGTAACCCCAACTTTCTGATCCTCGATGAGCCTACCAATGATCTTGATATTCATACCCTGAATATTCTCGAAGATTTTCTGGGAGAATTTCCCGGATGTCTTATTGTTGTCTCGCACGACAGATATTTTCTTGATAAGGTCGTTGATCATGTGTTTGTTTTTAAGGGCAATGGAGAAATAAAGGATTTCCCTGGAAATTATACTGCTTATCAACAAAAAATAATACAGGAAAAAACAGAACAAAAAAAGGAAATAAGGGATAAAGAGAAGGATGAAAACCCGAAAACTGTAAAGGAAAAACCCAAAATCAAACTCACTTTCAAAGAGCAAAAAGAACTGGAATCGATTGAAAAAGAGATTGCTATACTCGAAAAAGATAAAGCGCTGATACTTGAAAAACTAAATTCGGGTAATCTTGACCCTGACGAACTGAAAAAGGAGTCAGAGAAATTTGCTGCTATTGAAAAACTCCTGGATGAAAAAGAAGAGCGATGGTTGGAGCTTTCCGAATTTATTTAAAATTATTTACCTGTAAAAGCAACTTGTTTGGATGAAAGGCATTCATTGTGTTTATGTATTTTTCTTTGCCTGAAATGACCTGTCATCAAAAAGGTATGATGAACCGAGCCATGACAAATATTTTGACACACACGCGGATGATTATAATTTCGCAACACGGAGAAAATTTCAAAACCGGAGTTTTGGCGAGCTCCATCTGACCTATTTAATCAAATTATAAACAGATGAACCGAGCCATGACAAAAATTTTGACACACACG
>CAYPFV010000007.1:0-48296 GCA_964410015.1 uncultured Bacteroidales bacterium | reverse complement strand
GGAGTTTTGGCGAGCTCCATCTGACCTATTTAATCAAATTATAAACAGATGAAAACACTAGCTGATAGATCTTAAACCCATATTAGTTTGCCATACCTGGTATAATGCATTTACGAAGTCATAACTCATGCTTTCATACACGTACTACCCTGTAGATGAAATTTTTGGATAGCACCTGCAAAGCAATATAACAATATTTTTTGCTGACGCTTGATAAGCCATAATTCTCTTTATCGAATATAAAGATCGTTTAGTTTGAAAGTATAAGCATATGGATTTGGTTCATTCAGGTTGTCTGCGGAATAATTAAAACACAAAAATACCCTTAAATCAAACATAAAACATGTATACCTATGTCATTACAAGTGATAAACTATCATTAGATCAGATTGAAAAAATTATACAACCCGGTATCCAGCTTCAACTTTCTGAGCAAAGTAAACACTTGATTGAAGAGTGCAGAAGTTTCCTTGAAAAGAAGATAAAAAATCAGAAAGATCCCATATATGGAGTGAACACAGGATTTGGCTCTTTGTGCAATCACAGCATTTCCGAATCTGATCTGAGCCAATTGCAAAAGAATCTGGTCATGTCTCACGCATGCGGCATGGGAGAGAAGGTGCCAGATGAAATTGTAAAGATCATGCTTTTTTTGAAAATACAATCCTTATCGTACGGAAATTCAGGTATTCGGTTGTCAACCCTCAACCGGTTGATCGACTTTTATAATCATAAGATTTTTCCTGTAGTTTATACGCAAGGCTCTTTAGGTGCTTCAGGAGATTTGGCACCTTTGGCTCACCTGAGTTTGCCATTGCTCGGATTGGGGGAAGTACACTATAAAGGGCAAACATGGGATACCCATAAGTTATATCAAAAATTGGGATGGTTACCAGTTGAACTATCTTCTAAAGAAGGACTTGCTATGCTTAATGGCACACAGTTTATGTCGGCCTATGGTGTTTTTATTTTAATAAAAACATTTCGGCTGTTAAACTGGTCTGCTTTGATTTCTGCCATGTCTCTTGATGCCTATGATGGCAGAATAGAACCTTTTTATGAACAAGTACATGTAATAAGAAAACAGGCAGGTCAGATACGGTTTGCCCGTATGATGAGGCAAATTCTCAAAGGAAGTAAACTTATTGAACGACCCAAGACACATGTGCAGGATCCGTATTCTTTTCGTTGCATCCCACAGGTGCATGGAGCTTCGTATGATGCAATAATGCATGTATTGAACGTTTTTACCAATGAGATCAATGCCGTAACCGATAATCCCACCATTTTCCCAGAAGACGATATGATCATATCTGCAGGCAACTTTCATGGACAACCTCTTGCACTTTCCCTTGATTTTTTGGCAATAGCATTGGCAGAATTGGGAAATATTTCTGAAAGAAGGGTTTATCGGCTTATATCGGGAGAGCGAAAACTTCCCTCGTTTCTCATCGCCAATCCCGGTCTTAATTCGGGTTTTATGATCCCTCAATATTGTGCCGCATCCATTGTAAGTCAAAACAAACAATACTGTACACCTTCATCTGTTGATTCTATTGAATCCTCGCAGGGGCAGGAAGACCATGTAAGTATGGGAGCCAATGCTGCTTTCAAAGCGTTAAAAGTACTGGAAAATGTTGAAACCATCCTCTCTGTGGAATTGATGAATGCTGCCCAGGCGCTGGAATTCAGAAGACCTTATAAAAGTTCGCCATCTGTGGAAAAACTGTTCCAATCTTTTAGAGAATACGTTCCCTTTGTTGAAGATGATACTTTGATGCATAAACAAATGCAAAATGCCAAAAAGTTTTTACTGGATTATCAAACACATGATTTTATTCAGGTTGACCTACTAAATGATCCGGACTGAACATTCAGCATCAAAGAATCCAATTCTCTTTTTCCACATCATGAAATTTTTCCATTACCAATAAACAAAAAGCAACCATAATCATAGTCATGATTTTGATATAGTATATTGTGATAAATTTCAAAAAAAAGAATTAACTATAATTAAATTGTTTGAAATATAATATTATCTTTGATATTGAATAGATCAAAGTACAAAATAATAAAACCATGGACGACAAAAATATACCTTCACAAAAAAACAGACCTTTATTTATTACCGTGCTTTGTATTATAGCATTCATCCACATTGGTTCACTAATTGTTGTGGGTTTATTTGGGTCGCTGAGTCAGCAACCCTTTATGCGGGTATCGGGTATAATGGGAGTTTTTGTGGAAGGTGCCGGATATATAAGCAGTCAGTTCAACGTTTTACTCTCGGTGATCATGCTTATTTTGGCTGTATTGGCTTTTTTAGGGGTTATTCAAATTTGGAATATGATGCGCAGTGGTGTATGGTTTTTTAATATTTCAATGACTGTTTTTTTGATTATTCCTTTGCTCATTTTACCTTTTGACCTTTGGTTTGTTCTTGTACCCAACTTCATTCTAATACCTTTGCTTATCATACTATTCAGTATGAACTATAAAAAACTGAAAACCAGAATGACCGCTGAAGATATACAGGATTGATCTCCAGGTATATTTTAGAAAGGTTCCCCAACAGTTGAAAACAATCCTTCTTTTACCATATTTATTTTACAACAGGTCTTTCCTTAAATACCCTAATTTTCTGATGCTTTTTTTCTTCCTCTTCCAGTTTTTTTCTATGTTTTTTTGATATCGACCTGTTTTCGATCTTCTTTAAATCTGGTTGTCCTGCATCTACCCAGGCAGTATACCAAAAATCTCCAACTGATCTTACCGCCCTTCTCATTTGTCTTTCTACCATCTCGTTCATTCCACGTTCCATTGCACTGGAAAACATAGGTGAATAATTACGCATATTAGTTTGCCCACGCGTTTGATGAGTGTAAATCTGATCTGAAGGTAAATGGATCATCAAACTATCATATACCATGTAGATAGAATCTACTTTTAGATGACTTTCTTTGATCAGTTCCCAGGCTCTTTTTTTAGGGTCTTCAATATATGAGGCTCGTCCCACGAAATAATTAAACTCATCAGCATAAAGTTCTACAATTCTGCTTTCCCATAGGGCATGTATACCTCTTTGCTGCTCAGTTCGCCCATTATAAAACTTTGTGGTATGCAATGGAGTGCAAAGGTCTGCTACATAATGCCCAAGATGGGTGGCAGAATAAAGAATATAATCAACATCTTGTTGCTCAAATGCGCGGATTAGTCTGTTAAACATTACAGGCACATGCCAGGGCAAAACACCATACTGCATGAGGGTATCTTCCGTGAATTTTTCTACGGCATCCTCCCATAAAACAGGCATGACCTCAAAAGGGTCTTCCCCAAAATGATCAATATCTATATAATGGCGTGGTGCTTCGCCAGGAACAGCATGAGCCCTGCGATCAGGATCAATGCTATGCTCACTCAGATACTCAATGTGAAACTTGAAAAACCCTATCATTTCAGGCGGCAGCGTGAAAACCGCCATCCGGTTGATCTTTCGGTGGGCAGCAAACCCAAAAGAAAAAAGATCAACATGCGGAATTACCAAAAAAAATATGCAAAATACAATACTTATGAAACGGCTTTTTTGAGTCATGTATAAAAAGTATTTAGTAGTTGCATATCCTGTTTATTTTGCTCCGGGGCTAACCAAAAAAAATAATTCATCTGTGAAATTTAACAGTTACTCGACAGCGCAAAACTGAAAAAGCAAGTTTTTTTGCCTTTCATGCCTTAATATCTGTTATTTCATTGTTCTCATAAACAGGCACACAATTATGTATATTTAATTGCAATGAGTAATCAATAACATCGTCCAACCCCATTTTTTTTAAGCGGTGTCTGTGGGCTGCTTTTTCAATATATTGCCTTAAATCAGGTTTTGCTTCCCGCCAGAGATCAATGCTGGCAATGGCTGAATCACAAATAGTATGATATCTGCCCGAACTATTTTCAATTATATATTCCGCAGCAGCACCTGCAAACAGGGTATCTTCCATAGAAAATCTGTTTTTCCATCCGGCACAAAAGATGATCACATTTCGACCTTGTAGTTGTATCCAGTCACAAACAGCTTTTAAATTGGTGAAAGCACCCACGCATACCAGGTTTTTTGACCCTTGAACAGTCTTCAGAGCTTTTGTACCATTGGTGGTATTCATAATAACAGTTTGTCCCTGAAGCCGGGGCTGCATAAAATGAAAAGCAGAATTACCAAATTCGGCACAGGAAAGGGTTTTACCATCTCTTTCGCCCGAAACAATAAAACCCTGTTTTTTGTAATACTCACTTTCAGAAACCTCTGCAACAGGTATAATAGATTTTACCTTGTTTTGAAAAGCTGTACACATAGAGGTGGTAGCCCGGAAAATATCCGTAACCATCACTAGCGCATTTTCCTTTTTGAATAACGGCCATAGCAGGGGAGAATAACAAACCTCAACGGAGTAATCACCTTTTTCTGAATACATTATCGACATATGAACTATCCTTTATAAAAAGGTCTTTTGACCACCTGAGCTCTTATCAGTTTATTTCTGATACCTATAAAAATCTCTGTACCGGTTTTAGCAAATTCAGTTTTCACGTATCCCATCCCAATGGGTTTTTGCAATGAGGGAGACATAGTGCCCGAGGTAACTTCACCAATGATTTGTTGTTGAGAATCAAAAATTTTGTAGTATTGCCGTGGAATCCCTTTCTCAATCATTTCAAATCCAACAAGCTTTCTTTTTACACCATTTTTTTTCTGTTGTTCCAGGTAATCTCTGTTTACAAAATTATTGCTGTCTGTAAATTTTGTTATCCAACCCAGAGAAGCTTCCAGGGGTGATGTTTCCTGGTTAATATCATTTCCATAAAGACAAAAACCCATTTCAAGACGCAGTGTATCTCTTGCAGCAAGTCCAATGGGTTTGATTCCAAACTCTTTGCCTGCTTCCAATACAGCGTCATATATTTTAATGCCCTGGTGGTTGGGGAAATATATCTCACAACCCCCTGAACCGGTATATCCTGTTGTTGATAGCAATACATCTTTCACACCAGCAAACTCAAGCACTTTCCAGGTATAAAATGGCATATCCTCAATGGGCTCAGAAGTGAGTTTTTGCATTGCTTTCAATGCAAGGGGCCCCTGGATAGCAAGTTGAGACGTGGTGTCTGAAGCATTGGTAAGCTGTGCACCGATACTTGTATTTTGGGTGTTGATCCAGTTCCAGTCTGCTTCAATCCTTGAAGCATTTACAACCAGTAAGTATTTTTCCTTTGCAAAATGATATACCAGAAAATCATCAACAATGCCTCCTGTATCATTAGGAAAACAAGAATATTGAACCTTTCCTTCATTCAAAACAGATATATCGTTGGAACTGACTTTTTGAACCAATTCAAAAGCACCCGGTCCTTCAACCCAGAATTCACCCATGTGCGAAACATCGAAAACCCCCAGCTTTTCTCTGACAGTCTGATGTTCAATTTGAATACTTTCAAAACTTACAGGCATGTAAAAACCTGCAAAGGGTACCATTTTCGCACCCATTGTCTCATGCTTTTCTTTAAAAACTGTATTTTTCATAGGTCTGTATTTATTTTTTTGTATACTTGAGTCCACTCCGAAAACTTGTTTTCGGCAAATCTGTGTTCATTTTGTTTTTTCAAAATCATTGATTATCAAAGTTTAGCATCTGTGTAAATCTGTGTAATCTGTGGATAATTTACTTTTCAGAGTGGACTCATACTTTAAAAACGAATGATAACAAGAGGTATAGGATTAATTTACAAATTATCCAAACACAATTTAAGTATACCGGATTTGTGTGTTTTGTTTTTTTCCACCAACGAAAGTGTAATTGTTATTATTTATTATCAGCAAGAAAACATTTATTTTTATGTGTCTTCGATGGTTTCTTATCAAAGACTGGTTGGTCTACTTTCCAACTTTTTCGTGATAAAATAAAAATAACAGGTTCTCCCAGAATGGATATGCCTGTTATATATTTTCATTAGATTTTAGTTTTATGATTTGTTAATCAAGTACTTCTGATACTAATTCTGCAGCTTCTCTTAATAATATTGCCGATTTAACTTTCAAACCCGATTGATCTATAATCTCTTTAGCTTCTTCAGCATTGGTGCCTTGCAGTCTAACAATAATAGGAATATTAATCTCGCCAATATTTTTATAAGCATCAACAATTCCCTGCGCAACCCTGTCGCAGCGTACAATTCCTCCAAATATGTTGATCAGAATCGCTTTTACGTGTGGGTCTTTCAATATGATTCTGAACGCTTCCTCCACTCTTTTGGCGTTGGCAGAGCCTCCTACATCTAAAAAGTTTGCCGGATCGCCACCCGAAAGTTTTATAATATCCATGGTAGCCATTGCTAATCCTGCACCATTCACCATGCATCCCACATTTCCATCAAGTTTTACATAATTAAGATCAAACCTGCCAGCTTCAACTTCCATAGGATCTTCTTCTTCAAGATCACGCATTTCCAATATTTCGGCATGCTTGAAAAGAGCATTACTGTCGATGGTCATTTTGGTATCTGCAACCAGTATTTTATCGTCGGCAGTTTTGAATAAAGGATTGATCTCAAGAAGTGTTGCATCATTTTGTAAATAAGCATGATAAAGTTTGGGTACAAAAGCCACCATATTTTTAAATGCCTGTCCGGATAACCCCAGGTTGAAGGCAATCCTGCGACTTTGAAAAGGGAGTACACCTGTTTTAGGATCAATCTCTTCAGTGAAAATCTGATCGGGTGTCTCTTCTGCAACTTCTTCAATATTCATTCCTCCACGAGGAGAGTACATAATCATATTTCTGGAGGTAGACCTGTTCAACAAAATACTCATATATATCTCTGATGGTTCTGAGGGACCGGGGTAATATATGTTCTGTTCAATAAGAAGCTTATTTACCTTCTTGCCTTCTGCACTGGTTTGGGGTGTAACCAATTGCATGCCCAAAATATTGCTGGCGTGTGTTTTCACTTCATCCAGGTTTTTAGCAATTTTTACACCTCCTCCTTTACCGCGTCCTCCGGCATGAATCTGTGCTTTTACTGCAACAATTTCGCTACCTGTAATTTCTTTGATTTTTTTGGCTGCTTCCAGCGCCTCTTCAATTGTATCTGCCTTAATTCCTTCTGGTACCGGAACACCATATTTTTTCAATAAAAACTTACCCTGATATTCGTGTATGTTCATTTGGTCTTTTTTTGATGATTATTGATAGTATATTTTATTTGAATTGATAAAACAAAAGTACAAATTTACTTATGAAAAAAGATGGATGACTTATTAATTAAAAATAATTCAACATTAGCAAAATAAAAATTTCCAAACCTGCGTTATCAATGCATATAACATACCTATGGTTCAATTAAAATGAAGCTAATGAAACAATTCTTTACTCTTGACAACGAATTGACTAATATTAATGAGCTGATCAATGAGATGATTGAAAAAAAGTTTTTGACAAAATCTCAGGCAATTGAAATGTCTCACAAATTTATGGATAGATCTGATAATCATTCAAAAGAAAATCTGCCCAGCAAAAATGTAGTCAATCGAATTATGAATTATAGTAAATCACTGGATGCTTTAAAAACAAAAAACAAAACTTTTGTTGTGATTTCCAACTGATACAACAATAAAATATTTGTTTATGTTGTCTGCTTCCAAAGATTTATTGCTACCTGCCCGCCTCTGTCGAAAAGGCATTCTCAGTTTTTTATATTAAATTTCATGTATTGTTTTATTGTAAAACCGCAACAAACTGATATTTCATGTATGTTGCGGTTTTGTTTTCCGTATTATACTGAGTTCGTTTTTCAGAAATTTATTTTATTTTTGTTCTGGTTATCATGGAATGATGGATAACTTACTTGCAGAAATAACGTAAAACTTTTTGTACTGAAAGAATATTTAAACCTTCGTGTACTCTTTCAGTCAATGATGCAATGTATTGCAGGAATTTGTCTGATGAAGGATTTTGTATTCAGTAAAAGATTATTCTGAAAATAAGATATCGATCAAAGAAGTTTTGCAATCTTTTACCTGTAAGTTTGTAAAATAAATTTCGGAACAAAAAATAGTTCCTTCATAATGTCATTTAAAACTAAGATATTAATATCATCTAAAATGAAAAAAATGAAAAAAAGAATAATGTTTGCCTTGTTTGTTCTCATGATTGCTGGTAGCGCACTTACCGGATGTAAATCACAGGAACTTTGTCCTGCATATGGTGCAAACCAACATCAGACTGAAGAAGAATCCAGATTGCCTAATAGCTGAGGATATTGCCCGCTTCATTATCAAATGGTTGCAATAATTATCTGTTTTTTTTAGCGTTTTCAATATTTGTTGTGTTCCTGATGCTTTGCTGATGAAGATCATTAGGAAAATCGTTTATAATTACGCAAAATGATTTTCTTCATAAAAGGCAATTCTTTTTCTGTACAATGAATTGATTTTTAGTAATACTTAATAATCTCTAATCGTTGTTTTTAAAATCCTGTGCAGGTAACTTGTTGCAACTTCACAGGATTTTTATTTTATGGTTTTTTTTAAATACCTTATTACACTCCCCTAAATTTCCTGTCTAATTGAGCATTTTCACTTTGTGGTTAGCAGTGGTATCCTGAAACTACAGAAATCAGTAATTATTTATTTTGTAATTTTACTTCAACTTAAGATAGACTATGTTATTCCAACAGGTCTTATAATTTTATGTACTCCTATTAAATGTAAATATGTCAAAAAATAACGACTCCTTCCTCCATAACGAATATATCAAAAAACCAGAATGGTTAAGAATAAAACTCCCCGATGCCAATCATTACAATAAAGTAAAAGGTGTTTTGAACGACAACCATCTTCATACGATTTGTGAAAGTGGATCGTGCCCTAACAAGGGGGAATGCTGGAATGCAGGAACAGCAACTTTTATGATACTGGGTGAGATATGCACAAGAAATTGCAAATTTTGTAACGTGAAAACCGGTAAACCTATGCCTCCCGACCCTCATGAACCGCAAAGTGTGGCAGATGCTGTGCAAAAAATGAACATCAAACACTGTGTTATCACTTCTGTGGACAGGGATGACCTGGAAGATGGTGGTGCCGGAATTTGGGCTGCAACCATCAAAAAAATCAAAAAACAAAATCCGAAAACTACAATAGAAGCGCTAATACCCGATTTTAAAGGCGATGAATCTCTTATACAAAAAATTGTTGTATCCGGAGCCGATGTAATCAGTCATAATCTTGAAACAGTAAAAAGATTGACCAGGCACGTGAGAACTTTTGCTAAATATGAGGTAAGCTTGAAAGTAATTCAATACCTTGCCCAAAAAGGGGTTAGAACCAAATCGGGCATCATGCTCGGATTGGGTGAAATTGAAGAAGAAATTTTTGAAACCATGGATGATCTGCTTGCAGCGGGTTGCCAAATCATTACATTAGGACAATACCTGCAACCAACTACGAGACATCTGAAAGTGCAAAAATATATTTCACCTGAAGATTTTAAACGATATGGTAACATTGCCAGAAAAAAAGGATTCCTTTTTGTTGAAAGTGCACCCCTTGTCCGATCTTCATATCATGCCGAAAAACATGTTTGATTTTGTTTCGAATATCGAGTCCACTTTGAAAAGTTTATTATCCACAAATTACACAAATTAAAACTAATTCAAATCTTTGATTATCTGGTATATAAGAATTTAATATTTTCACTAATTAATTAAACAGGACTTTTTGGAGCAGACTGAGTATTTGATACTCAAAATCAACTGCACATTTTTATTAACAAGTACAAATTTTTGATTTAACTACAAACAAATTATATCCTGAAATTATCTTGCAACAAGTGAAACAGTTTATTAAAAAATATGGAATGATAAGAAATGTATTTTCAACCACATTACTTTTATTTTTTTGGATCATTTTTACCTCATGCAATGCCAGGTCAAATGAAGATAAAGATCTAAATTCATCTGTTAAACCCGGAGCATGGCAAACAGAACTTTATTTTCCATTACTTGAGAATAAAAAAATAGGCATTTTGGGTAATCATACATCTAAAATAAAAGATACTCATTTGGTAGATACTTTGCTGTCGGCAGGTTTTAATATTGCCAGAATATTCAGTCCTGAACATGGATTCAGAGGAGAGGCTGCTGCTGGAGAATACGTAAAAAGCAGTAAAGATTCGATCACAGGATTACCTGTTATTAGTTTATATGGTTCCAACCGAATACCTTCTCCTGATGATGTTAAGGACCTGGACGTCATTATATTTGACATTCAGGATGTAGGAGTCAGATTTTACACTTATATATCTACAATGACCTATATGATGCAAACCGCTTCTGAGGTGGGTGTTCCAATGATCATTCTTGACAGACCTAACCCCAATGGCCACATCATTGACGGACCATTACTTGAAAACGAGTATAAATCCTTCGTAGGATTGCACCCCATACCAGTTTTGCACGGAATGACTGTGGGCGAATATGCCCAAATGGTGAATGGGGAGGGTTGGTTGGAAAATCAAAGAACATGTGAAATTCATGTTATAAAAGTTCAAAATTATAAACGTGATATGTATTATCAGGTACCATATAGTCCTTCTCCAAATCTCCCAAATATGACAAGTATATTGCTCTATCCGGGTTTATGCTTTTTTGAAGGTACTCCTGTTAGCATTGGCAGAGGTACTGATTTTCCGTTTCAAATTTACGGGCATCCAGATTTTCCCAGGGAACTTTTTTCTTTCACTTTTATACCCGAAAGCAGAAGGGCAGCACCTCATCCTCCAAATAAAGATCAGCTTTGTTATGGCATTGATTTGAGGAACCATAAACCTGAGATGCTCCACAAAAAGCAAAACCGTTTAGATATAAGTCATTTGCTTTATGCTTATGAACACTTTCCCGAAAAAGAATCTTTTTTCAATGATTTTTTTGAAAAACTTACCGGTACAACCACTCTCAGAAACCAAATAAAACAGGGACTTTCAGAAAATGAAATAAGAGATTCCTGGCAAAAAGACCTTCGGAATTTTAAGAAAATAAGAGAAAAATATCTTCTCTATAAACCCTGAGTATATTGTTAAAATCAATGGGGTATTTTAATCTGAATTTTTACTATGCATCCTTTTAAGGGGAATACATTCGAAGAACTTTTTCATTGGCTGGTGAGAGAATTGGCCGGGAAATATGATGAGGGTGAATCTAAAAATATAGGATATCTTTTGTTTGAGCATTATTTGCACTTTTCTGTTTCAGATCTAATTGTAAAAAAGAAAAATAATTGTAGCAAAAATGATATACAAAAGATAACTCATGCTGTAATTCAGTTAAAAAATAATACTCCCGTACAATATATAACAGGAGAAGTGGAATTCGAAGATATTTTGTTGGATGTAAACCAACATGTTTTAATTCCAAGACCCGAAACAGAAGAATTGGTATTTCGGGTAAAAAAAAATTTACTTTCAAAAGGGATAACTCAAGATAAAAATTTAAAAATATGGGATATAGGTACTGGTAGTGGTGCAATCGCCATAAGTTTGGCAAAATATTTTCCTAATGCGAAGGTATTTGGCACTGATATTTCTGATTCCGCATTGCAAACGGCCAGCAAAAATGCCATTAAAAATCATACAATTGTAGAATTCAGCAAACATGATATTTTACAAGACCCTATACCTTTTTCAAATTTTGATATCCTGATCAGTAACCCTCCATACGTGCGATATTTGGAAAAAAGATGGATGGCAGATCATATACTCAATTCTGAACCTCATTTGGCACTGTTTGTTCCCGATAAAAATCCTCTCGTATTCTACAATGCTATTGCCAGAGCAGGAATTTTGGCTTTAAAAAGGGATGGGAGAGTGTATGTCGAAATTAATGAATTTCTTGGGAAAGAGACATCATTCCTCTTTTATAAATGGGGTTATAAAAATCCACAACTTTTAAACGATTTTCATCAAAAAAATCGATTTGTGATGTGCACCCGTACATAAGCATTGATTCACAAATGTAACAAACGATTGGGAAAACATAAGTTTACAAATCCACACAATATTTATTTTTAATCTGTACACATTTGTAAAACTCGGTCTGGTCACAGTTGTGTACGTAAAAGGATTTATTGCTGATAAATAAGAAGTTTTATGATTGTAAACTTGTTCACATACTAAAAAAAATTGTTATATTTGTAATCCGGTTATTCAATGGTTTTTTGTTTACCCAAAAATGTCTAAATTACGCTATATGTACCTGTTTTCCAGTTATTTTTTTATTACTATTTATAGCAATACTTTAAATTAATACACACATAAAGGTTTATACTGTAATAAATTCATTAAAATTAGAATATACTACTTAATACCCATATATTCAAGTTATTATCTTATTTCAATGAATCTTTACTTTAACAAAAAACAGATTTAGTAAATTGAATTTTTTGGATTGTTAAAATTTACAATTGTCAAATGTTTGTTTTCTATGCAATGTTCACATATTTAAACTTATAAATCACAATGGTAAACAGGATAAATGAGATTTTAAAAAGATACAATCTAAGCGCTGCAAAATTTGCGGACAAACTGGATGTACCCAGATCAACTATTTCGCATATTTTGTCAGAAAGAAATAAACCCAGCCTGGAATTTATTCAAAAAGTGCTAACCAAATTTCCTGAAATTAGTACCAATTGGTTATTAAAAGGTGAAGGAAATTTTTATATCAAAGGAGAACCAGACTTATTTTCTCAGTTGGATGAAGTAAATACGGAGGATGTTGAAACCAACCGGAAAGATGAAACCAACCGGAAAGATGAAACCAACCGGAAAGATGAAACCAACCAAAATCAAAAAATAAAATACCAGAACGAAAATATACCTGAGAATAAAGCAGAAGACGACCGTAGACCAAAGCAAGGAAAATATCAAAATCTCAGCGACATAAAAAGCATTGGCGAGCAACCTGAAACTTCTGAAAATCTGAAAGATGAGGGAATTACAGAGCAAAATAAAAACATTAACAAAAAAGTCATAAAAATAATTGTTCTTTATAATGACCAAACATTTGAGGAATTTTCGTCATCACAATCTAATATCTTTTAAATATATCACATTAGATTTTTTATACAGGTTATTCCTTCGCTTTTGTGACCATGCAAAAACTAATCTATAGTTATTTCAGAATAATCCTATGCCTGTTTTAAAGAAATATATGTTCTTAATTTAAATTTTAAACTCGCAATCAGACCAGAACTGTCATTTTTCAATTTCAGACCTTTTACATTCGAAAAACTACTTTCAGCCGATCAATCTTTTAATGCCATCAAAGCATTCAGCGCTGCACCCGTAGCTGCTTCCTCATCAAAGGGCGAAAAATCAATTTTTTTATTAAAAACCTGACTTAAAATACTTTGAAAAAGTTTATTCTTTTTAATCGCATTTCCGCTGCCCACAATATATTGAATTTGTCTTAAATGATCTGATTCGAGTTTCGACCTGAAAAGTTCGGCCAATCCCCAAAGTGTGTAATATATCAAATGACGGGGTGTAAAATTATCAAATGATATATTCTGAATTTGCCCCTTTTGCGAGGGATCACTCCGCAAACCATCGAAAAGAGGTATTACTTTAAGCGGTTCCTTTTTGATATCATCCAAGGGGATTTCACTCATAGAATTCCATAAATGATTTTCAAAATCGCTGTATGAAAGATCAAACAAACTTTCACCGCATTGTCTGAAAAAGTCGAAAAGCAGCTGGTAAACAGACCCTCCCGCGGTAAAGTTATATGCCACCAGGTATTGATGTTCATTATAAGGTCTTATTTCGCTGTCCAGTCCATTAATTTTTTGCAGATAATGACATATTTCACTTTGATCTATAGTAAAACAAACCTGTGCACCGGTGCCTGCATTGATCAACAGTGCTTTTTTTGTATCTAAAACGCTACTCACAAAAGCTGCCTGGTTGTCGCCTATGGAAATGCACACAGGTATTTTCTTTTTTTTGAAAATTGGAAAAATCCCATTATCAGATACAAATCCTCTGATTTTTTGCCTGGCAATAGGTGGAAAAATTTTGAAAGGCAACCCCAATCCTGAAATAGTATTTATATCCCATGTATTCTGAGAAATATTGAAAGCACCTATGCTGTGTGCCATTGTCTTATCCATTTCATAATTAAAGTTTTGAGTTAGAAGCATGCTAAAATAATCTGGCAAAGTGCAAAAGGAGGTAATATTTGTTCTGTTTTCAACCTTAAGCCATTTGTAGAGAGTAACCAAACCATATCCATGGGCAAGCACCAAACCCGGACAAAGTTTTTTCATTTCATCGAGGAGTGTAATACCTTGACCTGTTAATCTTTCCCCACTTTTATCCTGCCACGTAACCAGATTGGTTAGAGGTTCATTGTTTGGGTTCAACCCTATGATTCCATGCATTTGCCCTGTAAAACCTACAGCTTCCGGTGGTTTATTGCCTCTAAACTGAAGCAGCTCCATAAGCAAATCTTTAAAAGATTTTTCCAGTACTGATAAATCTTGTTCTCTCTGAAAGGAATCAGGGGTTTTCAAAAAAGCATTATGAGGCATTTGAACTGAATGTAGCACTTTTTTCGTCTTGATTTCCAATATGACTCCAGCAAGGCTGGTAGTTCCAAAATCAATTCCAATTATATAACTCATGTGTTTTTTAATGTCAAAATAAAGAAATATAACTGAAAATTAATACAAACAACTTTAGAAATTCTAAAAAATGCAGATACTTCTGCTTCATTAACACAAACAACGGCGGTTTCCTGGATAGAAAATATCCGGTCAGCAAAATAAGGAATTGAATGATGAATTTTACCTGCGATAAAGAAGCATTTGTTTGTAGCGGCATGACAAATGCCGCTCAGCTGGAGGGTATTTGCTATGCTTATATTATGATTTTTAATTACCCTACAACAATTGTTTATCGCTGCAATAATTAAATGTTTAAATTTGTGGTTTTTACTCATCAATGCTTCCGATTTAATGAAAATTATTTCTGGTAAGCATTTGAAAAAAAACTGGTTTGAAGTAAAGCATGAACAGGGTAGTTTTGTCAAAATAAAATGTCATGAATCTTTTTTGCATTATAGAAAATATGGATAAAAGACTTTACCATTTAACAAAATCATAAAAGATAAACTAATCCCTGACAATATTATTGACACACGCGGATGATTATTGAGCTAATAAAAAACTAATGCAACTATTAGCAAAGCGCTTAGCGCTGACATTATGTTAGAAATCTATCAGTGAATCCAAAGGCGCATAGCGCTGACATTACCGGGTTCTCGTAACAAACATCAGCACATCATAATCAAAAACTGGAAATTATTAACAAATGTAAATAAAAATCTATTATACCCTTATACTTATTATTCTTGCTATGAATTTACATGCCCGGGAAATAATTATGCCTCTTTATCCAGAGGGAGAAATACCTAATTATAATGACACGGGAGAGAAGGAAAAGGTAGAAAGTACAGATGCTTTAAGAATTAGTTATGTGCAAATACCCGACATAAACGTTTTTCTGCCTGCAAAAAAACATGCCAACGGAAAAGCGGTAGTCATTTGTCCCGGAGGAGGATATGGTTTACTTGCCTACGACTGGGAAGGTACCGATATTGCTAAATGGTTGAATTCAAAAGGAATAGCAGCTATTGTTCTCAAATACCGGTTGCCGGATGCTAAAAGCAACGTTGTACCTCATAAATCACCGCTTATGGATGCTAAAAGAGCGATGAAAATGGTACGATTCAATGCCTCAGAATGGAATATAGATACTCATCAGGTAGGCATTATGGGTTTTTCAGCAGGCGGACATTTGGCCTCAACATTATCTACCCGTTTTGATTATGGAAATTCCGATCATCCAGATCCTGCAGAAAAACTCTCTTCCAGACCTGATTTCTCCATATTGGTTTACCCGGTTATTTCTTCCAACTCTGCTATTTGGCATCAGGGATCTTTTTATGCATTGCTGGGAGATGATCCTGATCAGGAACTGCTTCACTATTATTCCAATGAAAAGCATGTGCACGATGGAACTCCACCTACCATTTTAATACATTCTGCAGATGACAGAGGTGTACCTTATCAAAACAGTTCGGTCTATTTTGAAGCATTGCAGGAAAAAGGTATTCCGGCCGAACTACACATCTACCCATACGGGGGGCACGGATATTCCCTGGCATTGGGAATGGGGCATCTGTCGGGATGGCCAGACAGGGTAATAGAATGGATTTTTTCGGGGTTTGGTAAACAAAAGTAAATTTTTTAGATTCTGCTTTCTTCACAATGCCATTTTAAGGTCAAATTCTACCTATTAATGAACCGAGCCATGACAAAGTTTTTGACACACACGCGGATGATTATAATTTCGCAACACGGAGAAAATTACAAAACCATAGTTTTGGCGAGCTCCATCTGACCGAATTAATCAAATTATAAACAGATGAAAAGAAAGTAATAAAAATACAGGCCAGACCCTCTGAAAGAAAACTCTTCAGCAAGAAACGCAACATACCTCTTTTCCATTTTGATTTTAAAACCATTATTGGAGAAGAATTGGGTGGAAATGATGAATATACTAATCGAAATTCAAAAATAGAAGTACCCTGATCCCAAATAGCGATTCAGAAGATACCCTGGCAGAAACTATATCCGCAAAAAATCCATCATCAGGGAAAAGGGCAGCGAAGAAATGGTTGCTTTACCTATTCATACCACCTACATGTTAATTTATCCTGCTAATGATTATGACAAACCAGGATTATTGGTGAACAACCACAATCTCAACCGCAGAACCTTTGATGAACCGAGCTATGACAAAGTTTTTGACACACACGCGGATGATTATAATTTCGCAACATGGAGAAAATTACAAAACCGGAGTTTTGGCGAGCTCCCCCGTAAGAGAAGAACGGGGCAGGCATCTGACCTGTTTAATCAAATTATAAACAGATGAATCAGTCATTTACGAAAAGTAAACTCCTTAGATTCAAAAACTTCGAAAGCCTTGTCTTTGATGATTTCTTATCAAAGACACAAAAAATAAGTGTTTTCTTGCAGGCACTATTTATGAACCCATTAGCATAACCACAAACGCGAACAATTCTGAACTTGCTGTAAAGATTTGGCTGCATCAATTAATTCTCACCCTTGGATCAAGCAAGCCATAAATAATATCTACCACAATATTGATGATCACAAGCATGATAGAAATAATAAGCACAGCTCCCATGATCAGCGGAAAATCATAATTTTCGAGTGCATCAACGATCACCACACCAATCCCTTTCCAATCGAAAACAAACTCTACGAAAACAGCACCTGCCATAAGGGAAGCAAACCACCCTGAAATAGCTGTAATAACAGGGTTCATAGCATTTTTAAGGGCATGCCGGGTAATCACCCTGTAAAATGATAACCCTTTGGCTTTTGCCGTTCGGATATAATCCTGCTGTAAAACATTTAATAGCGAACTGCGGGTAAGTTCTGTTACAATGGCTAAAGGACGGATGCCCAGGGTTAGGGCAGGTAAAATCAAATTTTTCCAGTTTATGTATTCGCCACGCCCAAAATCATCTACTTCCCATAAGCTACCAGTCATGTTTAAACCTGTGTAATCGCCCAAAACAAAGGCAAAAAACCAGGCAATAAGGATAGCAGCAAAAAAGGAGGGAACAGACATACCAGAAATTGAAAATACCAGAATGATCTTAGAAATCATCTTATGATTGTTGAGAGCAGAAAAAATACCCAGAATTATCCCTGCAACCATCGCAAATAAAATAGAAACACTTGCCAAAAGAAGTGTATTGGGAAAAACGTTTATCAATATTTCTGTTACAGGTCTGTTGCTCTGATATGATTTACCCATATAAGGGTACTTTACAACCATCGAAAGATTTTTTATGGTTACCAGAGAAACAAATGTATAGTTATCTTCATCGAGATAAAAGAAACTGTCATTGTTTTGATGATCATGTATGGAAAGTGGAGATAAATCATTCAGATAATTAAAAAATCTTATATAAACAGGACGGTCAACTCCTAACTCTTTTCTTATAGACTCCACAGATGCTATATCGGCCCGTTGTCCTAACATCATGCGTGCCGGATCGCCTGGCAATACATTGAAAAGGAAAAACACAATCACAATAACCCCTATCAAAACAAGGATACCGTATGAAAATCTTTTTAGGATAAATTTTAGCACATTGTAAAAATAATTAATTTCGGTTTATAAATTCCTTCCCCGGATAATTTTATCAAATGGTTTATCATTTTATCAGAATAAATAACATTTACTAAAAAAAAACTATTTATCCTGCTTTTCCAATTCAAGTTTAATTAGGGCAAATACAGCATAATTAATTATATCATAATAATTGGCATCTATGCCTTCTGAAACTTTTGTGATTCCATTATTGTCTTCAATCTGTTTTATTCTAAGCAATTTTACCAATATAATATCCACCAGGCTGGAAACTCTCATTTCTCTCCATGCTTCTCCATAGTCATGGTTTTTATCCATCATCAGTGCTTTGGCTTTGTTGAAGTATTCGTTATACTTTTTAAGCGCCTGGTCTGTTTTTATATCAGGTTGGTTAACAAAACCCATCTCAATCTGAATAAGAGCAATGACCGAATAGTTTATAATACCGATAAATTCAGGTTTTATACCTTCATCAATTTTTTGTGTACCTTTGCTTTGAACAGACCGTATTCGCTGAGCTTTGATGAAAATCTGATCGGTAATAGAGGAAGAACGCAGCACTCGCCATGAACTGCCATAGTCATCCATTTTTTTACTGAAAATGTCTGTACACATTTCTTTGATTTGCTCAAATTGCTTATAGGTTCTTTCTTCCATGAATGGTTTTGTTAAAACAATGATCAAATTCTAAACTGTAAAAATAGGTAATTATAAACATGTTGAAAGAGACTTTTTTTCAGAAAAAAAGTACCCTCAATTGCCGGGGCAAAATTATAAATTTATCCTCACCATTGGTAATGGGGATAGTAAACATTGGTCACGATTCATTTTTCGATGGAGGTAAATACCAAAAGACTTACGACATTATAAAACGTTGTGATGTTTTGTTGACTGAAGGTGCTGATATACTTGACATTGGTGCTGTTTCTACTCGTCCGGGCTCAATGCTTGTAAAACCAGAAAAAGAATTGAGCCGGTTGCTACCTGCGCTGGAAACCATACTGGGAAATTTTCCCGGGGCAATTATATCTATTGACACCTATAACGCAAGTGTAGCAAGAAAAGCAATAGAAATGGGTGCACATATGATCAACGATATCTCCGGAGGCACCATCGATGAGAAAATGTTTGAAACCATTGCGCATCTTCAGGTGCCTTATGTATTGATGCATATTCAGGGATTGCCTGAAAACATGCAGCAAAATCCGGTTTATGAGGAACCAGTGAAAGATATCATCAGGTATTTTGCTGATAAAGTCAGAAAACTACGTGATTTTGGTGTGCATGATATCATCATAGATCCTGGTTTTGGTTTTGGGAAAAATCTCGAAGACAACTACAAAATTCTCAACCAGCTGGAGTATTTTCAAATGTTTGAATTGCCAATAATGGTTGGTTTTTCAAGAAAATCCATGATCAATAAAGTGCTTTCGGTTCCACCTCACAATGCCCTTAACGGAACAACCGTATTAAATACCCTGGCATTGCAAAAAGGGGCGGATATACTGAGGGTTCATGATGCCCGTCAGGCAAAAGAAAGCATTAGACTATCCCAAATGCTTAAAACTGTAAATGAAAAAGATTCTATGATATGATTTTTCAAGGAATTGATGCCTTCATAAAAATCAGATTTCTCGATATTATCGATATCCTTCTGGTTGCTACACTGCTTTATTATTTGTATAAAATAATCAGGGGAACAGGAGCGGTCAATATTTTCTTAGGTATTATCTCTATTTATGTATTCTGGTGGCTGGTAAGAGCATTTGAAATGGAACTGCTCACCGAAATACTTGGCCAGTTTATGAGTGTGGGGGTTTTGGCATTAATTATTGTTTTTCAACCCGAGATCAGAAAATTTCTGCTTATTCTGGGTACACGAAGTTTTATGAGAAACCAATCGGGGGCATTTTTCTCTAAATTCTGGCAGGTAAGAGATGCTGTTAATTTAAATATAAATGACATTGTCGCCGCCTGTGAGCAATTTTCTGAAACCCACACCGGAGCTCTTATTGTGATAACAAAGGAAAATACACTCGAATTTTTTGTAGAAACCGGGCAAATGATCGATGCTATTGTGTCGAGACAGTTGCTCGAGAATATTTTTTACAAAAACTCACCCTTGCATGATGGAGCCGTTATTATCACAAATAACAGAATAAAAGCTGCCCGATGTGTATTGCCTGTGTCTGACAATAGAAAATTTCCTGCTTACCTCGGCCTGAGACACAGAGCTGCTGTAGGCATAACGGAGCAATCGGATGCTATTGCCATTGTTGTGAGTGAACAAACCGGACGGATATCTGTGGTGAAAGATAGCGAATTGAAAAGAAACATCAAACCTGTTGAACTTAAAGAGTTGATCGCCAGAGAGTTTGCTCAGGAATATGAGAAATGATATTGTCTGGGGATTCTGTTTTTGCAACCATGTGGTTACACTCAGCTATCCTTATGCACTTTGATAAACCTGAGGATTTGCTTTTCTTCACTGGGCAAAAACCATAGGGCATCTTCATATTTTTTAAACCAGGTTAACTGTCTTTTGGCATAGCGGCGGGTGTTTACTTTAATTTTTTCAATGCCTTGTTCCTGTGAGTATTTTCCTTCTATCCAACAAAATAATTCTTTAAAGCCCACCGTGTTAAATGCATTCAGATGTCGTAAAGGATAAAAATGTTTTGCTTCTTCTAACAATCCATATCTTACCATATCATCTACCCGTTGTTCTATTCTTTTATAAAGTTGATTTCTCGGACGATTGAGTATGACTTTTTTTATTTTGAAGGATCTTTTCTTTAGTTTTTTTCTTTGCCATTCGGAAAGTTTTTTTCCGGAAGCGTAAAAAACTTCCAATGGACGCATCATTCTGTTTGGGTTTGAAAGGTCTATGCTTGCATAGCTCTCCGGATCTGCTGTTTTTAGCTCTTTTCTCAGTGCCTCCAATCCACCTTCTGAGTAAATTTTTTTTACCTGTTTTCTTATTGAATCAGGCACATCAGGTATATGATCAATGCCAAAACATAGCGCATCAATATAAAGGCCTGATCCTCCCGTAACAACAGCAAAATCTGAATGCTTGAAAATTTGATCCAGCACCTTTAGGGCCTGTTTTTCAAACATACTTACATTGTAATAATCTTTTACAGATAAATGGCCAGCAAAATGGTGTTTCACCAGTTTTTTTTCAAAGTCGGTAGGAGGGGCGGTAGCAATTTTTATCTCTTTGAAAAACTGCCTGGCATCAGCAGAAATGATCTCAGTGTTTAATTTTTGTGCCAATTCTATGGCAGTTTTTGTTTTGCCCACTGCCGTAGGTCCCGTAATCACTGCAAGAGTTTTGGTTTCACAGTTTGTTTTCATCAATGTCTTTGCCACCTTCTATGGATACATTGTGGAAGAAATCATCATCCAAATTATTCAGGTCATCATCATCATATCCCTCATAATCGTCTTGATGTTCGTGATCTTCATCCTCATGAATTTCATTTTTTGTTTCCTCATCCTCAATGGTTGAATTATCATTCGTTTGATTTAAGATTTCTTTGCGGGGTCTTAGTTCGATAGGAATACCCCCAAGAGAATTTACAATCCGGGGAAATGATTCCTTTTTATTTGTTTTTACAATTTTCACCAACTCAATGTAAAAAGTCCATTGGTTTTTATCATCAAAGATCATTATCATTTTTTGATGAGGGTCGTCTATCAATTCATTCAGAGCGGCTGTATCCATGGTAGGTCTTTTATCTGCATCCTGCCCATGATGATTTTTTTTGCTTTCCCAATCGATATAGTCGGGATGAAAAATTTCTGTTTTTTTTCTGTATTTATGATCACAGAGAAAAAATGAAGTATAAGCATCGGACGGTAAGGATAAATTTTCTATAATTGCATTTCTCAAATCCATAAATGTTTGATCTACTCTTAGTTCAAATTCTCGTACAAATCCGTCCTGATCTTCAAAATTTATACTGAAACGATATGCTAACATACGCTTGTTTTGTTTAAAGTTTGATTGATTCTACTGTATTGGGTTAAGAACAAATATAAGGATTAATTTATTTGTTTCTGAGGTGTTAAACCAAGTTTTTCACCTTCTTTCAACATGAATTGAAGTGCCTGATCTCTCCTGTTGGGAATTTCACCTTCCAGAATGGCTTCTCTGATAGATGTTTTGATCAAACCAATTTCCCGGCAAGGTTTAAGGTTGAAAGTTTCCATAATGTCATTGCCAGTAACAGGGGGTTGCCAGTTGCGAAGTTTATCTTTTTCTTCAATTTCTTTTAATTTGAGGCGGACCATTTCAAAGTTTTCGAGGTATTTTTTGACTTTAGTTTCGTTGGCACTGGTGATATCAGCTTCGCAAAGGGTCATCAGATCATCTATATCATCACCTGCTTCAAAAAGCAAGCGTCGTACTGCAGAATCGGTAACTATGTTTTCGGTAAGAGCAATAGGGCGTAAATGCAGAAGCACAAGTTTTTGTACATACTTCATTTTGTTGGTTAGCGGAAGTTTTAACCGTTTAAAAATCCGGGGAACCATTTTTGAACCCAAATACTCGTGTCCATGGAATGTCCATCCTGAATTCTCATCAAATTGACGGGTTTGGGGTTTAGCGATGTCATGCAACAAAGCGGCCCACCTTAACCACAAAGAATCTGATTTTTTACTCAGATTATCAACCACTTTTATCGTATGTAAGAAATTATCTTTATGGGCTTTACCATTAATAACTTCTGTGCCACTAAGTTGTACCAGTTCGGGTAGAAACTCCTTAAGCAATCCGGAATTTTTAAGTAATTTAAGACCTACAGAAGGTTTAGGAGCAAGAAGTATCTTATTAAACTCATCCATGATCCTTTCAACAGAGACTATCTGAAGTCGTTCAGCATTGGTTTTAATAGCCTCAAAAGCCTTGCATTCGATATGAAAACCAAGTTGCGTGGCAAACCTTACTGCTCTCATCATACGCAACGGATCATCAGAAAAGGTAACATCAGGGTTGAGAGGGGTTCTGATTTTCTTTTTTTCAATATCTTTTAAACCATCAAATTTATCTATCAATTCACCATAATTATCCTGGTTTAAACTTATGGCCAAAGCATTGATGGTAAAATCACGACGACTGATATCATCTTCAAATGTACCGTCTTCCACCAGTGGTTTCCTGGATTGAACGCGGTAGGATTCTTTTCTTGCCCCTACAAATTCAATTTCCCAATCATCAAACCGAAGCATGGCAGTGCCAAAGTTTTTAAACACCTTCAGGTTTTTTGTTTTACCGGTTTTTTGTGCAATTTTTTGAGCCAACTCTAACCCACTTCCGGACACTACAATATCAATGTCTTTGGATGGACGGTTGAGAAACAGATCTCTTACCCATCCGCCTACAACAAAGGATTGAACATCCATTTGGGCAGATATTTCAGAAACCAGTTTGAAAACTGAATGGTTTAATTGATTTTTATACAAAATTCAAAAAATGTTTACAATTGAGCAAAACTATAGTTACACTCCGGTTTTTGGGCACTCAAAAAAAGTTGTAAATTCAGAGCGCCCCTGAAAAATTTGCAAAATTAGAAAAAAAATCCTGAAGTTCATACCATCTTAAAACAGAAGAATACTGTTTGAAGAGATTTATTAACCCCTAATTACCTGCATCACACCATATTCATCTACTTTGATGATTGTAGAGGGTTTGGGCGAGTTCACAAAATCTCTGTTGGTTTGACAAATATAATCTGTAGCTTCGAGTATCTTCGGATTTATTTTATGATATGTAACCGGATTTATTTCGCCACTAAGCTTGGCTGAGGTAGATGTTATAGGTTTACCGAAGTATTTGATCAATTCTATACAAAAATCACTTTTGGGTATTCTTATGGGAATCGTACCGTTTTCTCCCAGAACATTTTTGGGTAAGTTTTTGGCATTATCATAAATAATTGTAAGCGGTCCCTGAAAACTGTTCATAAGTTCTGTTGCAATATCGGGGACAAATTTCACATATTTGTTGATCATGTTTTGGTCAGAAGCAAGCAGTATCAATTTGTTTTTGTGGGATCGGAATTTAATTCTGTAAATTTTTTCTACTGCTTTTGAATTGGTGGCATCACAACCTAAAGACCATATCGTGTCTGCGGGATATATAATAGTACCACCGGCTTCGAGAACTTCAACCGCTTTTTTAATATCTTCTTTCTGAATCATAAAAAAAGAATCTAAGTATTGTATTGTAGTGTATTGATGAGAAAATTTTTATCTGTGCATTCAATTCATAAATAATGCCTCAAATATATCCTACTAAGAAATATAAAGGATAAATGGTTAAACCGCTACATTAAATTGTCTTAGTGCATCATTTAAACTTGTTTTCCTGTCGGTACTCTCTTTTCTTTTCCCAATAATCAGGGCACAAGTAACATTGTAGGTTCCTGCCGGAAATTTTTTAGGAATGCTTCCCGGAATAACTACTGATCTTTCAGGGACAAACCCGGTATATTCATTTGGACTATCACCGCTAACATCAATAATTTTGGTAGAACCGGTAATGACAACATTTGCGCCCAGCACAGCTTCTTTTCCAACTCTTACACCTTCTACAACAATGCATCTGCTTCCGATGAAGCAACCGTCTTCTATTACTACAGGTGCTGCCTGAAGTGGTTCTAAAACCCCGCCTATCCCAACGCCTCCGCTAAGATGTACATTTTTACCAATTTGTGCACAACTTCCAACTGTTGCCCAGGTGTCTACCATTGTGCCACTATCAACATAAGCACCTATATTTATGTAAGATGGCATCAGAACGATGTCTGGTGCCAGATAGGCGCCATATCTGGCAATAGCATGAGGAACAACCCTTACTCCCAGTTTCTGATAGTTCTTTTTTAAAGGTATTTTATCATGAAATTCGAAAGGACCTGTTTCAATGGTTTCCATTTTACGTGTTGGAAAATAAAGGATTACCGCTTTTTTGATCCATTGGTTTACCACCCAGCGATCATTTTCGGGATGTGCTACCCGGAGTTTACCACGGTTGAGGTAATCTATAACACTTTCAATGGGTTCGATGTATTCGCTTTTTTGCAACAAGGATCGATCTTCCCATGCTTTTTCAATTTTTGCTTTCAGCATTTCCATGTGTTGTCTTTTTTTTAGTTGTATATAGTTTCCACCATGGCACATATTGCATTTCATGATGCTCAAAATGGTATCCGAAAAAATAACAACTTGCCATGGCCCATAAATGGTTTTTCTTCAACGTACGCGCCCGGTGGGGCATCATATGAGGCTGATGGGGCTTACGATGAGGCCAGTAAACACCAAAATAAAACAGCTGTAATGTGCCTAAAATAGCAGGTAGAGCCCAGTAAATAATTACTTTCAACTCATCCAAATCCAACAAATGTATCATAATATTATAGGCTACTGCCATCACAATCAGTTGTGTTATGGTGATGTATCTCCACATAAATATTCCCCACCATTTCCAGAAGTTTTGAGATTTCACATAGAAATCAGGATCATCTGCCGTAGCAGGTGCTTTGTGATGCAAACCATGATTTTTTCTAAGTTTTTTGTAAGACATACCGGCAAAAAGGAAAACTGCCAATGTGCCTAAAACTGTGTTGATGGTTTTGTTTTTAGACAAACCACCATGCATAGCATCATGTCCTGTGATAAACAGACCCGTATAAAAGTATGCTTGCAACAAAATGTGCAAATACATCCAGGGATTAGTAGCTGAAAATTCAACGAAGGTAAGCATGTAAACCAAATGCAAAGCCCATATGAAAATAACAAGCAGGGCAAAAACAATTCCCATATTTTGAGATAATTATATTATGAATAAAATAAATCTGAGAGATCATTGCAAAGCGATCAAAATCAAAGGAGTATTACTTATCAGCGCAATAGCAGTTCACTTTCTGCGAAGTGGTAAAATTAAGAATATATTCTCAACTTACAAAAAGGCACGAAGATAAAATCGATTCAATAGAATATGTGAATTTTTTTGTTTATTTCAGCATCTAAAAAGCAATGAAAACCCTTATATTTTATCGGACAGCAGTTAATTTCAGGAAAATTTATTGTCTTCATAAAATGCAATAAATGATTGTTATTTTAAGACAAGGGAGAGTTATCGGTGTTTTAATTCTTATCAATGAAAAAAAATGGAAATAAATATGATCTTTATCATAGATTTACTTATTAAATATGGAATTTAGCAGTCACAGATATTTTGCGATTCTGAGAAACAAGAAAAATTTCATAGTAACACCGGGTATCTTGATAAAATAATACATCAATCTACCAGAATAGAATTTTTTCACTCTTGCTTATTGGAGGCAAATGTATGATTATTTCCGGTCTGATACTCACCGAGCACCTGCAATTGATCGATTAATGGACTGATGGCTTCCAGTGATTTCTGATACCTTTCAAAATCATCAAAGATCAGATCAACGTAAAAAAAATACTCCCACTCTTTTCCAATAATAGGCGCTGATTGTATTTTAGTAAGGTTGATATTGTAAAATGCCAGTACAGAAAGAATTTGAGACAAACTTCCTGTTTTGTGTGGCAGTGAAAAGCATATAGATGATTTATCGGGTTTTGAATCTGCTTGAACAGGAACCATTTCCTTTTTCCGGTTATGCAGTGTTAGTGCCAGAAAACGGGTAAAGTTACGTTTATTGGTTTCAATCCCTTTTTCCAGAATTTCAAGTTGATACAACTCGGCAGCCAATTCAGAAGCCAGTGCAGCATATCCTTTCAGTTGATTTTCGGCAATCCATTTGGCACTTAATGCTGTGTCGGTAGAGTCAACAATTTTAATATTTCTTTTGCGGAAAGACTCCAGGTATTCTTCACATTGAATGATGGCCATGGGATGGGAGTGAATTTCTTTTATTTCACTAAGTGATTGTCCGGGCAGTGCCATAATATTTTGTTCAATACGCAGGTATATTTCTCCAGCCACCCAAAGTGAAGAACTTTTCAATAAGGAATAATTGGGCAAAAGCGATCCTCCCAGTGAGTTTTCAATGGCAACAATGGCAATATCTGCTTTCTTACTTTTTACCATATCAAAAGATTCCTTAAAAGTATGGCAGGGCAGGATATCTATAGGTTGGTTTCCGAAAAATTTTCTGGCAGCCATATCGTGAAATGCTCCTGCAAAGCCTTGTATGGCAACTTTATAGTTTTTAGAATTTGCTTGCTGTAATGTCATTTTATTTGATTAAAAAAATATTGATGATTATCAACAAATGTAAACCTCAGATCATTTTTACGAAACAAAACCTTTGGTGTTGAAGTATTTGCATGAAAATACCATGATGGATGCTGTGTGCTTTAGCAATGTAGCATTATTGGTCTGATCAACATTTCCGCTTCAACGCTTTACAACCTGCATTTTACAAAGGTAACAAAAATAGATTCAAGGTCTTGGTATACATACCCCAAGGGGGTTATTCTTTCGATGGCGAATTCAGAAACTAACTGAAATAATAACTTTTAATATATCCATTTTACCTCAACCCTGAAAAACACATGCTAAAGCTTTGATTATGAAAACACACAGGATAAAACAATTTTTCAGAAAAAAACTTTTGCTTGTTTAATAAGATTCTTTTAATATTTCCGGGTTTTCGAGGATTTTTCTGTTTTCAATAAAATAGTTCTCTGCTTTTTTCCGCATGTTGTAATTAAGGGTCATACTTTCTGCATAAGCACCAGTAGAATAGATGGACAGAATATCTCCCCGTTGGGTGTGAGGCATGGATACATTTTTAGAAAACACATCGCTCGACTCACAAACAGGTCCTACAACATCATAAACAAATGCTTCTCCTTTAGAAGTAAGATTGCTGATGCGGTGAACTGCCTGGTAAAGTGAAGGACGCATAAGTTCGGTCATGCCTGCATCCGTAACTACAAAATTCTTGTTTACCCCCTTTTTTGTGTACAAAACTCTTGTAATCAATTGTCCGGATTGCCCCACCAAACTTCTTCCCAATTCAAAATGCACCGGGATATGACGTGAAATCTGCAGGTTTTGATCAAATATCTTAAAATAAGAATCGAAATCGGGTACAGGATTTTCATCAGGTGCAAAATAATCAATTCCCAATCCACCACCCAAATTTAAAATCTTTCCGCCATATTGATCAATATCATAATTCACCCAAATATCATTTACCTTTCTTGCCAGTTGAGCAAATGCTTGCAAATCTGTAATTTGAGACCCAATATGAAAATGTAATCCCATAAAATCAATTGAATCTGATTGTTTGCAAAAATTGAGTGCTTGCTGCAATTGCGACAAATGAATACCAAATTTATTTTCCTCCAACCCGGTGGTAATATAACGATGTGTAATGGCATTAACACCCGGATTAACACGCAGGGCAACAGGGGCATTCAGATTGAGTTTTTGAGCAATTTGATCAATCACCTCCAGTTCCTCAATAGATTCGCAATTAATACAGAATATTTGATTTCTTAATGCAGTTTCAATTTCCATATCAGATTTTCCCACTCCGGCATACACGATTTGCGAAGCATCAAAACCAATCCTTAAAGATTCGGTGATTTCATTCCCGCTTACGCAATCCACTCCCAACCCTTTTTTTGCTATAGTGCGGGTTATCGCCGGGTTGTTGTTTGCCTTTATTGCATAATGAATCTGGTAATTAAAGGGTGCGGATGCCCTGATTGCCATGTCAAGAGTATGGGCAAGTAAATCCAGATCGTAAAGGTAACATGGTGTATTTAGTGATTGATATTCAAGCATGTTTCTTTTTTTGAGGAGGTTTTTTTTGTAAATAATTGATGAAGAGAACGTAAAGCATCGATCTTTTGCTCCAGGGGCAATACAATGGTAACATTATGAGAACTTCCACCCATAGATATCATTTTAATGTCATATTTGTCTACCAGTTTTAATATGTTTGAAAAATGATGAGGAACATCGCCTACTGCGCATATAATCGATTGATTTTTTTCTACCTCAAGGCGTCCGAGTTGAAGAAGTGCCTGCTCCAGTTCAGGCAATCTGGAATCATCATCGATTGTCATGGAAACAGATACCTCCGAGGTTGTTACTACATCAACAGGTATTTTTAGATGATCGTAAATTTCAAAGAGTTTCCTGAGAAAACCATATGCATTAAACATACGCCCGGAGGTAATTCTGATCACTGTGATCTTATCTTTTGCTGCCACTGCTTTAATATGTTTTGATGATTTATTTTGCCTTATCACCGTGCCACAAGCAGAAGGATTGAGCGTATTTTTTAAATAAACAGGTATGTTTCTTTCTCTGGCAGGTCTTACACAGGAAGGATGAAGTATTTTGGCACCAAAGTAGGCAAGTTCGGATGCCTCTGCATAAGACAATTCCCGAACAGGTGAAGTGTTGGGTATGTAACGGGGATCGTTGTTATGCAATCCGTCGATATCTGTCCAGATTTCAACACGGTTGGCTTTTATTGCTGCACCGGTTAAAGTTGCTGTATAATCGCTACCACCTCTTTTCAGGTTGGTTATGTATCCTTCATGAGAGGAGCATATAAATCCTTGCGTTATGTACACACCTTTACCCTTAAATTCTTTCAAACCCTTCAGGCGCAATTCAATATCTTCCAGAACAGGTTCTTCAATCTCATTGAGTTGAATAAATGAGGGAGCATTGATCAAAATGGTTTGTCGGTTTTTCTTTAAACGATAATTTCTGACCATGATGGAGGTAATCATTTCACCCAGCGATAAAAGTAATTTATGACTTTTATCATCATATTTTTTTCCAATGATCTCGTATCCCAAAGAAATATATTTTTTTATAACCTGGAGGGTTTCGCTGGTAAGATTTGGAGAATCCTGAAAAAGCTCTGTCGCTTCCTGCTCAAATCTGAAACTAATGCTGGCAAGATTTTGCTTTGCATGGTGAGTGTTGCCTTTTTTCCAAAATGATGCTGTTTCTTCAAGTTGGTTCGTTATACCCGACATTGCAGAGCAAACAACAATACAATCGGGATGCTGATCTATGATAGATGATACGGTTTTTATTCTCTCTGCATTGGCCAGGGAGGTGCCACCAAATTTTAAAATATTCATCAATTTAAATCTTCTTGTTTACTGCTGTTTTTACCCAACTAAAAGTTGGTTATGCTTATGCGTTTAATAATTTTCTGATGTAAAGTTGAAAAAACGCTGCAAAGTAAGTACAAGATTTTCAGACAATAAAATTTTTCTTTGTAATAAACAAATTTATAACTTTGTGTTAAGAATTTAACGGCGGAATAACTTCGCGATAAAACAAAGAAAGCTATATGAATATTTCTCAATTGGTAGATAAATTAGTAGCCCGGTCTCCTTTTCTGGAAGAAGCACTTTCCGAAGGATTGATCAATGTATCTTCGCTGGCAAGGAGTTTACAACCTGAACTGGAAAAGATATCTGGTCGGAAAATACAAACTGGTGCGATTATTATGGCCATCAACCGCCGCCCTGCCGGACGCAGTTTCAAGATCAGCAAAGAGATCAAAGAATTTATGAATAAGCTCGGAGATGTGATTGTAAGATCTGATCTGCATGATTTTACCATTGCAAATTCTGCAGAAATAAGCAAGTGCAACCAACAATTGATGGAAGAAGTAGCTCGTGAGAACGATATATTTTGCACCATTTCGCAAGGGGTTTTTGAAACTACTATTGTAGCCAGTACATTGCTCGAAAAGCGTGTAGAGACCATTTATGCCCGGGAGAAAATTTTAAGCCGGAAAAAAAAATTAAGCTCTATCACCATCAAACTACCCGAAAAAAATACCGAAGTTTCGGGTATCTATTATTTTTTGATGAAAAACCTGGCCTGGGCGGGCATCAATATCTGTGAGGTCATTTCAACAAGCAATGAAATTACCATAGTGGTTGACGAAAAAGATGTTCATGATGCTTTTTCTATTTTACTGGGAGTTAAAAATGTATAGATAACCACTCTTTCGTGCCAATTTGTGTAATTTGTGGATAATTAACTTTTCAGAGTGGACTCAACCATTAAAACTGGCAATTTTTTCTTTAAATCCATTATGAAATACCGGTAATTGGGTTTTGGATAGAGGTCATAACGATGGCAGCATAAAGCACCCTATCAAAGATTAAGTTGATCGAGCATGAGCAAAAAATCTTTTAATTCGAGGGGTTTGGTAAGATATTCGTCCATTCCTCTGTTCATATACTTTTCGCGGTCACCTTCAAAAGCATTGGCACTGAGTCCTACAATAGGAGGAAGGTTTTTGTAAGTGTTTTTTAATATTTGTGTGGCAGTAATTCCATCCATTACAGGCATTTTAATATCCATGAGAATAAGATCGAATTTTTGAGTAGGAAAAGTATCTATAGCTTCCTGTCCGTTTTTTACCGTAGTGCATTTATGCCCCAATTCTTTCATCATGAGCGATATCACCATCTGGTTCACTCTCTGGTCTTCAGCAAAAAGAATGTTTAATGATTTTCTTTCATGGGTTAGAATTTCCGATAGTGATTTTGATTCTTCTGGTTTTTTGGCTGATTTTGCCTTAAAGGTAAACCAAAACTTGCTCCCTTTATGGGGTTTGCTTTCCACACCAATATTTCCACCCATTAGTTTGGTAAGTTCTTTGCTTATTGAAAGTCCTAGTCCTGTACCTTCAAAATACCTGGTTTCTTCCTGCCCTATTTGCGAAAAAGGTAAAAACAGAGCAGGTATTTTTTCTTTATTGATCCCGATTCCTGTATCAATAACTTCCATTCTTACAACCAGTTGGTCGGGATCAGCTTCATCATTGCCATCATAATCCAAAGGTTTTTGATTGGGTTGCAGTAGTGCTCTGAGTTGAATTTTGCCCTCAAAAGTAAATTTTACCGCATTAGAAACAAAGTTATTAACGATCTGAAAAATCCGGTGTTTATCAGCTAGCATGAACATCGGCAACTTCGGATCAATATAAGTTTCCCACCGGATATCTTTTCTGCAAATAGTTTTAAAAAGGGCACCGGCACTTTCGAATATCTGATTGGTTTCAAATACCTGTTTTTTCAAAACAATTTTTCCTGCTTCAATCTTTGAGTAATCGAGGATCAGGTTGATGATCTCCCTGAGGTTTATCCCTGAAAGTTTGAGTGTATTGATATATTCCCGTTGATGATTGTTGAGTGAGGTTTTTGAAAGCATATCTACCATGCCCAGGATACCGGTAAGGGGTGTACGTATTTCATGACTCATATTGGCAAGAAATTTTTGCTTAAATTCAGCAGATTTTTTGCTCAATACGACCTGATTTCTAAGTTCTTCATTATTTTTTCGTTCTGTAATATCACGAATGATACCCATTACAAGGTTTTTATTTTCGATTACAATCTGAGAAGTACTGTATTCTACCTGTATGTTTTTTCCATCTTTGGTTACAATAATTCCTTCACGGGGTTTGGCACTGGTAGTGAACCCTTTTGGGTGTGATAAGGTATGTTTTGGTGTTTCAGTCTTTAAGATTTTTTTATGATCAAAAGATTTTGATAGTAAATCCTTTTTAGTATACCCGGTGATATTGCAAAACCTTTCATTTACATATTCAAAGCATTTTTCGTTGCGGATATATATCCCGTCAAAGGCATTTTCTGTAATGTTTCTGTACTTTTCTTCACTTTGTGCCAGTTTTTCCTGGGTTTTTACCAGTTGTGTGATGTCTCTTGATACTCCTACTAATCCGGTAATTGCTCCATCGTTATTTTTAATGGGAACTTTACTGGCATTCAGCCACCTCCAACCTTGGCTGGTTTTTATGTGTTCTATCCTTCCCAGGATTGGTTTTCCGGTTTTGAGCAATGATTTTTCTTCCTGGTAGGCTTTGCGCGAATGTTCTGTATCAAAAAAATCAAAATCTGTTTTGCCCAATGCTTCTTCCGGATTTTTAACACCCAGAATTTTTGCCTGAGAACGGTTTACCCTGGTAAATCTACTTTTTTTATCCTTAAAGTAAATCGTATCAGGTATATTATCCATAAGCGACTGGAGTAAACGTTGTTCTCTTGAAAGTTTTTCTTCCGAAGACCTGGTTTCAGTAATATCTCTCACAATAGCCAATACCAGTTTGTCGGAAAGAGGCGATAATCTGGCTTCAAAATACTGTTTGTTCTCGCTTTCCTGTATCTGGTATTCCAGTATGGTCATTTGAGAACTTTCCACACACTGGCGGTATGCCTGTATGTGTCTTATACCTTCTTTTTCTCCAAAAACATCCTTTACATTAATACCTTCTATTTTTTTAGCTTCTACTACCTTATCGGATGGATCGTGTGTGAAAACCTCTTTATAAAAACCATCTTTATCGGTAATAAACAAAAGATCGGGGAGCGCTTTTAAAATGGCATTCAAACGTTGGGCCTGTTCTCTGATTTTAAACTCATTTTTTTTGTGTCCGGTTATATCTCTGCCTACTGCTATCACTGCTTTTTCGCCAAAATAATAACAAGGTGAAATATTTACCTCCTGGATAAACTTCTTATCATGTTTAGTTTTACCATAAAATTCGATAAGTTGCGGTTCGCCATTATAGGCTTTTTTAATGGTATCAAGAATTTTCCGGGAGTTGTTTTTGTTTTCAAAATCAAGATCCTTGATATTTTTACCAATGATCTGAGCTTTTGTGAGTCCTTCGATCTTTTCAGCTGCTTTGTTGAGATTGAGAAAAAAACCATGCTGATCCTGAATATAAACTGCGTCATTGATACTGTCAAGAATGCCTTCATAGGTCTTCTGCGAAATATTTAATTTCTCCTCCGACCTCTTTTTAGCGGTTATATCGGCAACGAGTCCGTCAATTTTCAGAGGTCTGTTTTTTTCATCGTAGGTAATCTTTCTTTTATCCAGTATCCATTTTATAGTGTCGTTGGGTAAAACAATCCTGTATTCCAATTCAAAATAACGAAGGGGTTCAAAATTTTCGATATTCCTGACTACGTATTCTTTGTCAGCCGGATGTATAATCTCCTTCCATCGTTCAATATTTTCTTTAATTTCAGATGCTTCAATACCTAAAACTTTTTTACATGAGGTGCTGACATAATCTGCTTGTTTATGGTCAATCTGTTGCGACCAGATCATTTCATCCACCGAATCAAGAATGTTGTGAATGATCTTTTCTCTTTCCTTTAATTTCTGATTAAGCAATTGTTGTTCTTCCAGCAAACTTTTCAGCTCTTCATTCATTTGAATATACTCTTCATTTAATGTTTCGAAGTCATAATTTTCCGTTCTCAGACGTTTGATTTTTTTGTCTGAAAGGGAATTTTTATCTGAATAAGAATTCATCATGATGTGGAAGCGTTAAAAAATAAAGGAGATATTCAAGGAATTTCAAAATTAGTGATTATTGTCTGAATTTGGAAATAAATAACTGACATCCCTTAGCGATGATCTTATTTAATTGATAGAAAAACCTGCAAGTAATTGAAAATCTGTTCTTTTGTCGTTGGTGAAAGAAATTTGAACACCGAGTGTAATGAGGGGTAAAATACGGAACAAATGCATATCACCTCTTATTCCAATGCCGTATGAAAAAAAGGATTCGCGCAAAGGATTCTGGTTTTGCCCGTCTCTGACAAATGGTTTTCCCTCTGCATAATCAGCAAAAAAATTGGCCCTGACCCGCATAAGGTAAATCAGGTATTTGATGCTTAAATCCGGATATAAAACAGGAAAAGCATAGTCTGCTGTAAAAGAAGAAAACGACTGGTGATTTAAATCATAGAAACCCCGGGGGTAAGAAATCACATTGCCAAAAGTATAAGGGTTTGACAGTCTTTCCTGCCATGATGCCGATAGTCTAATGCCATGATGTGGGAACAGACCAGGAATATACAATATATTCCTAATGACAGCCAAACTGCTGTTGCCTTCTTCAAAAAAGGGCGTATGGCGGTATCTGATGTCGAGTATTTGTCCCCATCGTGGGTAGATGTCCCGTTTTATGGTTCTCATTTGGTAATAAGCAAAAATACCATATTGCTGTTGATAAACTTCATTATCCCGAAACACAAAATTTTGGTTATTTATAGAAAATTGCCCGGGTGTATTTCTGTTGGCATTGTTTTGTAAATATCCGATACCGGCAAAGGGTTGAAAACCTATAAAGAATGCGTTTTTTTGAAACTCAAGGGGCAGGGAGAAGGTAAGACCGAAATTTCTTTCTCCATACAAAAAGTTTTTTTCTTCACCATTATCGGTGTAATAATATCTTCTCTGTCCGGAGGAAGCATCCAGGTTGATCAGAGGATATAACCCCTCGTAAGAATAACTTGCAGTGAATTTTCCTGTCTGCTCGTTTACATCCCACAAATACCCTACATTGGCAAAAGATGTACTTAGTTTATTTTGAAAAAGCAGCGAAATACCGGGATTTACTTCCTGCGCTTCTACATCAAGGGAAGCGGGTATCCAGCTATGAAGATGAAACAGATGAGCATATCTGCTGTAATGTCTTGTTTCATAAGTCCTTTGCACTTTGCTGGTATCGCCCATCATGCCAGTTTCCTGCTTAGTGTAAGTTTTGTAAAAATTTACAGAATGGTCTTTTACTTTGTCCAGAGGCAAAGCGTGTAAGTTTTTTCGATGAGCAGAAAAAGCATGATAACCATTATCGGAATAACCAGCGAAGTAAATTTTTTCTCCCTTTTTGTCTGGCAGGGGATTTATGGCACCAAACCTGGTAGAAATGAGTTGGGAAACATTTCCGGTTTCTAAATCTACTCCATAAATATTATCAATACCCGACCAGGCGGCTGAAAAAATGATCTGGTCTTTCCAAAATGCAGGATTGCTAATCTGAGTATGGGTAGATGGAAAGATATTTTGCACTTGTTGTGTGAAAGGATTGATTATATCAATTCTCTTTCCGTTTTCATCAAGGGCTGTAACCACGATCCGTTCCTTTTCAGGGTGCCATGCAGGATGTTGAATGAAATCATTATTTTCGTATTGGAAACGGCTGATTTCTTCACCGGTGGTAGCATCTATTACAACAAGATAATTTTTGTCTGTTTCGGTGGTTTTAGCAACAGCAATTTTTGTTGCATCAGCGGAAAGAGCAGGGGAGAAGTACCTTGTTTTTTCTGTCAATCGTTTTCTTTTTCCGCTTTTTGTGTCGTAGATCATGATTTCTGACCAGTTTCTGTGCTGCCACCGGGGATCGGGGCGTTGTTCATTCCAAACTACTTTGTTTTGCGCATAATCAAATGCATCAGGAAAGTAAAAACCCGGATAAAATAGTTTTTTTTCTTTTCCATTGGTAATCTCCACAACCTTAGGAATATCCTTCAATCCTGTTTTAACTGCAATGATTACTGAATCATTTTTCGGAAACAGTTGAGTATAATTGGCATATAATTTATTGTCGGGTGATATTTGCTCTGTTGTGGTGTATTGATATTTGGATTTTTGCTCACTCCAAACCGAGTCGAGCATCGAAAAGGTATGTTCATAATGTTTTTGTATTCCTCTGCCGGATTGCTTTTTCATTCCCCTTGAGAATGAACTGATCATCCAGGGTTTACGAGCCACATGATCCACTGCGTTGCTCCAGAAATACTTTCCGTATTCTGCTCTGGCTGCTGCCACCATTTGGTATCCTAATTCATATTGATTGGGTACATAATCTTTATACGAACCAAATTGTGCTTTATCAAAAGAATAAATGCCTCTGTTGAGTATTTGTGCTCTGAGACCTTGCTCAAATTCGGGCAACCTTCCACGTCCTGATTGGGTAAGAGCGGTTTCAGTAACCACTGCATCGCCTTCCATAAACCACAGGGGTATATGTAACCCAAGCACAATACCGGTTCCAGCCTCTCCAAACAAAAAACTCAGGATTTTAGTCATACCCTGATTAAGTTTATCGATTTGTACAACATGCCTGAATTCATGCACTACCAGTCGGTCCATCCACAAATGCGTATCGTTATCGGCAGGTGGCTGGGTGTAAAGTTCGATGCGCGCAGGCGCCCAGGAAACAAATCCGTTGGATATAGCTGTTTGATTATGAATGATCACTGACACTTTCCGGGGATTGTGTTTCATACTTTCACCTGCATGTGCGTAGGCATACTCAAGTAAATTGGTAATATATTTTGCCTGCCCGGCATATTCCTCAGGAAAAATGACCTGAAAGTTTTCGGTTTGTATTTGCTCCCAGCGAATAGAGAATGGGTCCTGTCCGGCATTATAAAACTGTCCTTTGGCGTTATAGATCAATATCAAAAGAAAAAACAAAGGGGTTATAATTAAACAGGGTAACTTTCTCATATTTGAAATTTCAGGGATAATCATTTCAATCTGATATATAAAGGAAAACAATCAGGTGTGTAATTGTTTAAATGTTAAATCTTATTTGATCACTTTATCCCAACCCATACGTGAAAGATTTCTGTAAATGATAAAACCTGCTATGCCCGCAACAACTAAAAAGAATATAGCTTCTACATACATTCCAAAAATAATTCTTCCGATACCAAAAAGCGAAAACAGCACCAGAAAGCATCCCGCAATATAATTAACAAACATCATCCCCATTCCCGTATCAGGTTTTACTTCCGGCATTTCCGCAGCAACAGGTTTCCATCCCGGTCCGCCGGGGTGCACTTTTTTATAGAAAGCTTTCAGGGTATCGCTTTTGGTAGCAGGGGTGATATATGTAACTAACATCCATACCAAAGTTGACCATACCACTATAATGATTAAAGTGGGCTCAAATGCAAGTTTAAAATGAAAGACCAGGACAGGATAAATGGCATAAGGTGCAATCATTGCGGCAATTTCTGTCCAGGCATTGATACGCCACCAAAACCACCTTAACAATAAAACAAGGCCAATACCACCGCTACATGCCAGAATAAACCTCCATGCATCACTTATCCGATCAAACTGCGTGGTTATGATCAAAGAAAAAATGATAAGTAAAAAGGTTGTTATCCGCGATACTTTTACATAATATTTTTCGCTTGCACCTGGTTTTATAAATGGTTTGTAAAAGTCGTTGATGATGTAAGAAGTCCCCCAGTTGGTCTGTGAAGCAATGGTTGACATGTAAGCGGCAAAAAACGCGGCCAACAAAAGGCCAAGCAATCCCGAAGGCAGAAGGTCTCTGATGACCATCACGTATGTAGCTCCTTTATCTGTGGCATCAGGATACATAACCAATGCTGCCAGGGCTACCAGTATCCATGGCCATGGACGTATGGCAAAGTGTGCTATCTGAAACCATAGCGTGGCAAGCAAGGAATTCTTTTCATCCTTTGCCGACATCATCCGTTGAGCTACATAACCACCACCTCCCGGTTCAGAACCAGGATACCAACTGGCCCACCATTGCACTCCTAAATAAGCAACCACTGCCACAATGCTCATTTGTAAAATCCCCGATGTTTCCTGCACTAAAGTCTGATCACCTACAACAGGCAGATAATCGAACACCCAATCTATATGCTGCAAAGATGTTTTTAATCCGCTGATGCCTCCAACATGGTCAAGAGCAACTACCGCAAGGATAATACTACCTCCCATGGCAATCACAAACTGAAAAGAGTCGGTAATGGAAACACCCCATAAACCGGATATCGAAGAGTAGACCGCAACAAAGATCATCATCATACCCACCACCAGCAAATGAGCACTAAAAGTGATTCCCAAAAAACTGAATTGCTCAATCCCCCAAAGTGTAAGATCGGGAAACATGACCTGCAATATTTTTACCATGGCCAGATTTACCCATGCCATCACTACTGCATTCATGATAATGCCAATGTAAACAGCTCTGAACCCCCTTAAAAAGCGTGCTTCTTTGCCCGAGTATCTGATAGAGACAAACTCGGTATCTGTCATAATATTTGCTCTTCGCCACAAACGGGCAAAGAAAAAAACGGTGAGCATCCCTCCAAAAAGCATATTCCACCAAAGCCAGTTGCCCGCTATACCACCCTGTGCTACCAATTCGGTAACAGCAAGGGGTGTGTCGGCAGCAAAAGTTGTGGCCACCATGCTGGTACCTGCAATATACCAGGGCAATTTCCTGCCAGTAAGAAAAAAATCGGTCGTACTTTTTCCGGCTCTTTTTGATAAATATAAACTAATTCCCATACTGAAAACCAAAAAAGAGGCGATGATGATCCAGTCTAACGTTGATATGTACATAAATTCTTTTTTAAGGGTTTGAAGAGAATTGTAAAACTCAGACCTTTGATTATACAGGGTTTTCTTTAATAAATCAATGATTCATCTGCTTTTGATCGTGGTTGAAAATTTGCTGACCTGCGCACTTAGCTCTAAACAATTTAATCGTATACACTGGTTTGCCGAAAAAAAACATGACAGCATAAAACAACTCTCCGGCAAAGATATAAGAAGATTTAACAACTAAAAGAAAAAATATGACCAAGAATTGCAATCCGGAATTTATTAATCATGGGCAAAAAAATAATATCTTTGAACCTTTAAAATGATTTTGCTCTTTTCTGAAAAGTGTTTTGACAGATGAGATGTATTTGATTCAAAAAGTTTTCCCTTGCAGCATATAGTTTAGTAACGGCAATTTTGACCCTGCAATTTGCTTACTGCCCCGTAAACTTTATAGCAATACCAATAAATCTTTGTTTTTAGTTCACCTCCCTAATCTGGTTTTTATGTTCTCAAAAATTTTCCTTTTTATTTTCATTATTACCTATCCCTGCTTTGTCTCATCGCAGATCGTTACCATCGACCCTCCGGATGCACAAACCCACTCGCACGTAACCCTAACCTTTGATGCCAGTGAAGGAAATGGAGAGTTACAGGGATATCAGGGAGATGTATATGCCTATACGGGGGTAATTACAACAGAAAGCAACGGCCCTCAAGACTGGAAGCATGTGCGCAATAACTGGGGCGAGGTAAATCCAAATACACTTATGACTCCTCTGGGAAATGACTTGTATGAGATATCTTTTCAAATTGACGAATTTTACGAAATTGATCAAAACGAAACAGTACTTCAACTTGCCCTGTTGTTTCATAATGAAGATTATTCTTTGGTGGGAAGATCAGAGAACAATCAGGATATTTTTGTTGATATCAATAAAAAATTACCCGGAAATTATATTTCACATCAATTCACTGATCAGAAACTGGAAATCGAATCTGAGAACGGTAACTTTGAAATCCGTTTTTTTACACCAGAAATGGTAAAAGCAGAATTTATCCCCGAAGATGTTTTACTTTGGGATACCACTTTTACCGTGATAGCAAAACCACAAACAATAGAACCCACGCTTGCTGAAAACGAGGATTTTTTGAGTTTTTCATCTTCAGAACTCGAAGTCTTGATCACCAAATCGCCCGTTTCGTTGCATTATGTTGTAAAGGGAGATACTCTGCTAAGCGAATCGGCGGGTTTTTCTTCTAAACCTGCCGGTGGATTGATTGAGTTTGAAGGTGAGGAAGAAGAAAATTTTTATGGTGGTGGTTCCCGCGCCATACCTCTTAACCGCAAAGGGCAAAAACTTCGTATCTTTAATGAAGCACATTACGGATACAGCAACAACACCCCAACATTGAATATCAGCATACCTTTTGTTGTTTCAGATAAACTCTACGGATTGTTTTTTGATAACCGGTATCCGGCAGACCTTGATCTGGGATCGGCAGATCAGCAAAAAATCATTTACAACACTCAAGGAGGACGATTGAGATATTATTTCATGACAGGAAATAGTTTTGAGCGAATCTTGAATCAGTATACACACCTGACCGGTAAACAGAAATTACCTCCTATTTGGACTCTTGGATACATACAATCCAAATATGGTTATGAAAATGAAACCGAGGCACGCAATATTGTACATAAGATACAGGAGGAAGACTTTCCCCTTGATGCCCTTATTCTTGATCTTTACTGGTTTGGAACAACCAATGATATGGGAAATCTTGACTGGGATTATTCGCGCTTTCCTGATCCGGAAACCATGATCAGCGACTTTAAAGAGGATGATGTGCAAACAATTCTGATCACCGAACCCTACTTTACTCTCAATTCTGTAAACTATGAATACCTTGCCCAAAATCAACTCTTGGCTACCCATAGCGATGGAGAGCCTTATGTAATCTGGGGCTTCTGGGCCGGAGATGCTGCACTACTCGATCTTACACAAAAAGCAGCACAGGACTGGATGTGGAATTTTTATCAGGAACGAATTGAAGAAGGAGTAGGTGGATGGTGGTGCGATCTGGGAGAACCTGAAACCCATCCCTGGGATATGCAGCATCAGATGGGAGAAGCCAAATCGGTACATAATATTTACTCGCTGATTTGGGCAAAATTTATTGATGATAATTATGCTTTGCATTATCCGCAGCAACGACTGTTCAACCTCAGCAGATCGGGTTTTGCCGGTATGCAAAGGTATTCTGCTTTTCCATGGTCGGGCGACATACAGCGAAGTTTCGATGGTTTGCGTGCTCAAATACCCCTGATGCTGGGAGCCGGAATGTCGGGTCTGGGATATATGCATTCTGATGTGGGTGGTTTTGTGGGCAACGACAACGACAGCGAACTCTTTACCCGATGGGTGCAGCTTGGGGTTTTTGCACCTATACTGCGGTTGCATGGAATTGGAACCACCGAACCTGTAAATTTCCCCGATCCGTTTAAAAGTATTATGCGAAAATATATAAAACTCAGATACGAGTTGCTACCATACAATTATACACTGGCTTATGAAAATACTTTGTGGGGAACTCCTATGACCAGACAAATTAATTTTTATGAACCGGAAAATCAATTGTTGAATAATGTCAATGATGCCTATTTATGGGGGAAAGACTTTCTGGTCGCACCAGTACTGGATTATTCAGTTTCGCAGCGTATGGTTGACTTCCCGGAAGGCAAATGGTTAAATTTTCATGACCTGACGGAATACGAAGGTGGAAACTCCTATACTGTAAACTGCTCTATCGAAGACATTCCGGTTTTTGTGAGAGCAGGCAGCTTTATCCCTACAGCAAAATCATTAAAAAATACTGCTTCCTACAATTCAGAAGAATTGGTGATCAAATATTTTCCAGATCAAAATGTCTCTTTTTCTGAAGGATACATGTTTGCTGATGATGGCACCTCAACGGGTACCATTGAAAATCAGCAATATGAAATGATTTCATTTGAAGGACATTTCGAAAATGACGACATAACCATACAATTATCTAAAACAGGGTATACTTTTGAAAATGCACCCCAAAACCGGAATATTATTTTTGAAATGATGCGAATCACAGACTCCCCTGAGACTGTAATGATAAATGATGCAGAAATTTCAGCGCATTATTCAGCAGATGCTTTTGAAACTTCCACTACAGGATGGTTCTGGGAATCTTCAAAACAAAAATTACATGTAAAACTCAACTGGAACGGAACCTCCAAAACCATTTCGGTAAACGGGACAGCAGTAAATGCTGTGAGCACGGAAGACAGGGTAAACCCTGAATTTTTACTTTACGAACCCATTCCCAATCCATTTCACCAAAAATTTAATGTATCCCTTGATATTGTAACGCCTGGAAAATACTCTTTTTCATTGGTTGATATGAAAGGAATCCCAGTAATGCAGTTTGAGAAGGAATTTTGGCAAAAAGACAATTATTCCTTTGGGGTGGAAATACCTGATTTTTTGACCAAAGGCGTATTTTTTCTCAGAGTAACGAATCCCAACGGTATTTCAGAAATAAAACGCGTGATCAGATATTAATAAAGCAGCCTAACCAATCGATCATTCAAATAATCTATGGCAAAAGATTTCCGGTTTGTATTCTGAAGATTATGTTTCGCGCTGCCATTAGCCCGGCTCACATTATGGTATAGGGTATATCAGATAGTTTGACTGACATCCCAGTTCTGCAGATAATTACCTATACGTTGCAATACCTTGCCACCCAGCGCTCCATCAATGATACGGTGATCGTATGACATAGAAAGATACATCATATTTCTGATGGCAATGGTATCGCCATGTTCGGTTTCAAGTACAACGGGTTTCTTTTTGATAGCACCCACGGCAAGGATAGCTACCTGGGGCTGATTGATGATAGGGGTTGCAAAAAGGGTATCAAAGCTGCCCACATTGGTTAGTGTAAAAGTTCCATCTTGTATCTCCTCCGGTTTGAGTTGATTGTTACGCGCACGATTGGCAAAATCATTTACTTTTTTAGCCAATCCAATCAAACTCATTTCATCTGCTTTTTTTATGACCGGAACAATAAGGTTGCCGTCTGGCAAAGCTGCTGCCATACCTATATTCACATCTTTTCGCAATATAATTTTCTGTCCGCTTACGCTGGCGTTGATCATCGGAAAATCTTTGATGGCTTTTGCCACCGCACTGATAAATACCGGTGTGTAAGTAAGTTTTTCACCTTCTCTTTTCAGGAATACATCCTTGTATTTTTCGCGCCATTTTACCAGGTTGGTCACATCGATTTCCATAAATGAGGTAACATGCACACTTGTGTCTTCCGAAGCGACCATATGCTCTACGATAAGCTTTCGCATGCGTGTCATTTCAATCACCTCATCACCTTTTCCGGGTTGGGGCGCAGGCAAAGAGGGTTTGATGGAAGTTGTCTTTTCACTTTTAGCAGCTGCTGTTGCCAGATCTTTAGTTTGAGTAGTTGAGCTTCGGTTGCTGATGTAGTTTAGCAAGTCATCTTTGATCAACCGGTTGTCCTTGCCAGAACCCTTAATGGATTCAAGTTCTGCCATGGTAATTCCTTCCTGCTCAGCAATACTTCTTACCAGAGGAGAATAAAACCTGCCCGAAGGCCCTCGTGAAGTCAGAAGGTCTGATTTTTCGGAGGTTGTAACGTCACTTTTTGCCAAAAAAGACTCCGGTTCTTGTTTCTTAAGCTCTGCCGCTGGAACTATTGTTTCTTGTTCGTCTTTAGGAGCAGCACTTTGATCAGTTTCTTCTTCATTGCTTATTTCTATGATCATCACCGGTTTTCCAACCTCTGCCACATCTCCCTCGTTAAAAAGTAATTCTTTTACCACACCTGCCACGGGCGATGGAATTTCAGAGTCAACTTTATCGGTGGCAATTTCCGCAACCGGATCATCTTCTTCAACCTGTTCTCCAGGATGTTTTAACCATTTGGTGATGGTAGCATCTGTGATGCTTTCTCCCATACGGGGCATTAAAATTTCATAATTAGCCATAAAAACAGATTTATGTGTTCTGATATAAGGGTTTTGTTTTTACTACTTTGATATTTTTTGAAAACTATTTCTGTAATATGATCATTTAAAATCCATTTTTTAATTTGTGATCCGTTGAAAAACAAACCATTGTATTGTTGTGTAACCAAACGGTTTCTTTCATTGCATCAAAGCTACACATGTGATTTTTGAATTTATTTCTGGCGCACCTGCCATCATCATTTTTTTTTGCATCAACCAACAATCATTATTTCCGGTCTGCGGTTCCTCTTTCCGCTTCCTAAGCGTCTGCTTTTGCGACTTCTGCTTTTCCCGGATGTTCATCTTAACAAATGTTTGGTCTTATGGTTCACCATCTTTGCCCCAAACGTTTATAAGCTTTTCTGAATATTCTGAAATCATTATCTATTCTGTAATCTTTAGCATATAAGGTATTCAGGTTTTTGAGTGTGGTGTGGTCAAGTTTTTTATCTGAAAAAGCATCTGCCGGATTAAGTACCGAAGGTTTTATATGCGGCAACTGATTGCTGTATGCTTCAGGATGATATCCTACCCATGTTTTTTTGCCGGTCAGAACATCCCGGATATTTTTCAGTAATCCTGCTTTATGGGGTATGATCAAGAGGTGAACAGGCAGAAAAACGATCATGAAAACATTGGTTAAAAAATCAAACAGTTTTTTATTGCGTTTATTGGCAGGTTGACTGAGCGTATTGATGTCAACAGTAAAAAAATCGTCAAATGTATCAATAGAGTTACTACCAATAATGAAAAGACTTTCGGGCGGGGCGATTTTATAATGGAGTGTTTTTTTATGCAACCCCGACATAATTGAAATAATGGACTGGGATGACATTTCGCTGGCGCAAAAGATCAGTTCATTGATGTTGTAAACTTCTATGATCTCATTAATTTGGTTGACAGTACCCAGATAACCTTCCTTATCGGGTTTGGAAGATTCGGTTGTTACAAAACCGATAAAAGCGCTACTCCCACTTTGCCGGAGCATGAGTGCAACTCTCTGGGGTTCTGTACCTTTTCCGATGATGGCTATTCTTTTATGATGTTGCTGCCCGATATTAAAATTTTTGAATTGTATCAGGTGCCACAACATTCTTGTAGTAAGCATACTCAACATTATCCATAAGCCACCAAGCAGAATCAGTGCCCTGGAGAATCTGAGCGATACAGGCAACAAAGCATAGATAACCAGTATTATTACAGTGCCCAAACCGATGCCTCTGATGATTCGGAAAAGTTTCAGGGGTTTGTCGTATCCTCCGCTTATGTAAACCGAAAACATCCAGATTAGAATGTATGCGGGTACGAAAATAAACATAAACTCCGGAGGATAATAATTTCCCTCAAAGTTAAAAATATTCGTCTCCCAGTATTCTTTGATAAAAAACATTCCGGTATAAGCAATTCCAGCGTCGAGCAGCGGAGTGAAAATGCGACTGAAAAACCTGTTGAGAATCGCAATAAACGCCCGGAAATAGATGGCTATGTTTATAAAAAAAGAAAACAAACGGGCATTCTTTTTGGAGAAATGTTTTTGTGCAAAAATGATCATGGCATTGTAAAACACAAAAACATAATTGATACTGCTTTTTTTGGTGCTTTCGCCTTTATAATGAATAATTCGCGTTTCGGGGAAGTAATAGTTTTTATATCCTGCCTGTACGATTCTGTACGACAGATCAATATCCTCTCCATACATAAAAAAGGTTTCATCCAGTAATCCTGATTTTTCCAAAGCCGACCGGCGCAAAAGCATAAAAGCACCTGAAAGTACATCTACCTGATGTATTTTCTGGTTATCCAGAAACCCCAGGTGGTATTTTCCAAATATTTTTGATTTGGGGAAAAGTGCTGCCAGACCAAAAATCTTATAGAAAGCAACCGATGGGGTAGGGAGTCCTCTTTTGGATTCTGGTAAAAAGTGACCATTTCCGTCAATCATTTTCACACCCAAGCCACCGGCATCAGGTGTTTTTTCCATAAAATCCAGTACTTTTTCAAACGTGTTATCCTCCACTACCGTATCAGGATTGAGCAAAAGCACATATTTGCCTTTCGATTGCCTGATGGCCTGGTTGTTGGCCTTGCTGAAACCTAAATTTTGCTTGTTGGCAATGATTTTTACCTGAGGAAATTTTTTACCTATCCAGGGCACCGATCCATCAACGGAATTGTTATCAACTACAAAAACCTCCATATCAATGTTTTTTCCTGAAGCAAATACCGATTGAAGGCACTGCTCAAGGAAAAACTTTACATTGTAATTCACTATAACAACCGAGAGAATCATCTAAAGTATTTTGATTAGATCGATTTTTTTTATTTGTTTTAAAGATTCAGACTATCATGGTTTTTGATAAATGTGAAACCAACTTCCTTAAAATATGAAAGCCTATTAGCCAAAAAATATTGTATGTCAACCGATTGAAATTTTTACAGATTATAAATTGCAGATACATAATTTAAAAATGCTTTCAAAACTAATAAAAATAGTAGCACTAACTCCCCCCAATAAACCCAGACAATACATTATTTTTGACAATGGGGAAAACATATCCATTAACATACCGCTCATACTATTTTCCTTTCATCATATTCTGATAAGGTGTGCGGTGCAGAATGGATCTTCCCAAAGTAATCTCATCTGCATATTCCAGCTCATCGCCTACGGCAATGCCGCGGGCGATGGTAGAAACCTTTACAGGGGTTCCTTCCAGTTTCCTGAAAATATAAAAGTTTGTGGTATCCCCTTCCATGGTGGTATTCAGTGCCAGTATGATCTCTTTTACCTGATCTTCTGTTGATGAGGTTCTTTTTATTAATGAATCAATATTCAGATCGTCGGGGCCAACCCCATCCATAGGAGATATGATACCACCCAGCACATGATACAATCCATGATATTGACCTGTGTTTTCAATGGCAATTACATCACGAAGGTCTTCTACTACACAAATGGTACTGCGATCGCGATGCGGCGAGCTGCATATCTCACATTGTTCACTGTCGCTTATATTATGACAGGTTTTGCAGTATACCACATTTTTCCGGAGATTGCTGATGGCATCGGCAAAAAAACTAACCTCATCTTCATTTTGTCTGAGCAGATGAAGTACCAGTCGAAGGGAGGTTTTACGACCTATTCCCGGTAGTTTTGAGAATTCTTCTACTGCGGTTTGTAATAATTTTGAAGAGAAATTTTCCAACGTATAAACAGATTTTGATTTGCTTAATTTTTTGCAAAGATAAATTGATTCAAATTCTGAAAACATTTTTTTAAGTGATGTTGCTAAATGCTCTAAACATTTAACCACTTTTGGGTTTAATGAACCAATCCATGACAATACTAATGACATACACGCGGATGAACAGATTTCGTTGCATGGACAACGATGCGTTGTTATTCATATTGAATCCGTGTCGGGGAAATGAACAAGCTTTCTGGTCTTATCAGATAAAATTTTGGCGTGAAAAAGAAAAATCATTCACCGATAGTTTTTATATAAATGATTTACAGTTACATATGATTTTTTTTATGACTTGTTTTTAGAAATGTAATCTTTTTTTTTATCATTTTTTTGTTTTCCACTTAAAATCTTTTGTACTTTAGAGCAATAGTTTTATCGTTTATAGAACAAAAAAGCGATTTGATTTTTTTCAAAACACGATTTTTAACATTATAAAAGCAATTGTTTATTCATTTAAC
>CAYPFV010000006.1:0-48693 GCA_964410015.1 uncultured Bacteroidales bacterium | reverse complement strand
GTAAATCTGTGTAATCTGTGGATAATTTACTTTTCAGAGTGGACTCAATAATAAATCATTTTAAATCAAAACACTAAACTTTTTTAATCATCCGATTTTTTGCAGCAATCATTTTTCCTGTAAATGCATAGCGACAGAAAAACAGATCTTCCAGTAAGGATTTTCGGGATTTTGAGAAATGAACCAGCACCTTGGTTTCATTTTACTGCATTTTTAAAAAATCATTCTGTAACTGAAATTAATTTTGCGAATAATGAAATATTACTACCTAACAAAGAAGTAAAGTATAAGAAACGTATGAAAAAACCTGTAAAACTGATTACGAAAACAACGTTTATTTATATCACCTTTATCCTGATTACATTTTTTGTAACCGCAGGATTTATCATTAAGCAAACCGATCATTTTATAACGCAGGATGCAGAGCAGTATTTCACCCGGAAGGAATACAGGCTGGAGAAATCACTGAACGAAAAAAATGAAGACCCAAAACAAATAAGAGGGTTGGAAAAAGTTGAAAATTTAAATAAAATTCAACGCAGTCGATATCCTTATTATTCCGATACAATAATTTACATCAGTCAAATGGATGAATCCTTGCTCTTTAGCCAAAAAACAATTCTGAAAGAATATGACAAAGATTTATATGAATATACCATGTTTAAAAACATCAATGATTTCGAAAAACTCAAAAATGATCTGATCTCTACCATTATACGTGCTTTTATTATACTTTCTCTGGCCATGGTTTTTTTTAGCTTCTTTTTATCGGGGTTTCTGTTTCGCCCTTTTCACAAATTATTAGATTTTATAGGTGGTTACAAAATAGGTAAAGGGCTTCCCGCCCCCGACATAAAAACCAGCACACAAGAGTTTTTAAAGATGAAGCAACTATCCTTGCAAATGCTCAATCAAATGGAATATGATTATAAAAACCTGAAGGAATACACTGAAAACATGGCGCATGAAATTCAAACACCCTTATCTATCATCAGAAGTAAAACCGAAGCACTGATATCAGACGAAAAAGTAATGGAAAAACAATCACCAATAATAAAATCTATTTATAGGGAAATCAATCATTTATCCAGATTAGGCAGCACGCTCAACTTACTCACAAAAATAGAAAACGGTGAATATAATAACACTTTGCAGTTTAAAACCAAACCCTACCTTTTAAAGCATATTGATTCAGTAAAGGAAATGTATCATTTAAAAGGATTTAAATTAAAGATAGACCTTCATCCTGGACATTCTTTGAGTATCGATCCAATTCTTTTTGACATTATTATAAAAAATCTGCTCAATAACGCTTTAAAACATGGTGACAGCAGTCAGCCTATAGAAATAACAACAACAGAAAAAGTGTTCTCGGTATGCAATCACAGCGATGATTTGCCCCTTAACGAAGAACATATATTTAAACGCTTTGCCGGTAACAACAAACGTAAATCATCATTAGGACTGGGACTTGCATTGGTAAAAAGAATTTGTGACCTCAATGGACTTTTGATTCATTACTATCACCATCAAAAAAAACATTGTTTCCAAATTGAGGTGAAATCAAAAAATTAATAAATCAATAGCATATAAAGAAATATAATTTTCTATACATTTTTGTTTAACATTGATAACCAAAACACTAAACAACACAAACAGCAAAAACAGATTCAAATATGCATATATTTAAATTGTTAAGAATGCATAACAACTCAACAAAACAAGCGGAAAATCATTATAAAAATGTTTATAACTAATAGATTAATCGCAAAGAACAGATTTTCTACAGTATTAAAATTTATATTTGTGTTGTTTAAAAATTTATACATTATGTTTTATATACATACAATTATCAAAAACAATATTCTTCATTTCGGAATCATCTTTCTGTTTTTCATGCAGGGAGTATTACCAGCGAATGAAAAAAAAGAAACGTTAAAGCCTGGCGTCATTAAAGGTTGGGTATACGATACCTTAGCCAACGAGCCTCTCGAATTTGCCACAGTAACGCTTAAAAATAAAGAAGATGGATCTGTTGTCACAGGTGCTATTACTGATGTTAATGGATTCTTCAGACTTACCGACGTAGATGAAGGAGACTATTTCCTTGAATTAAGTTTTATGGGTTACCAGGAAAAAACGCTTGAAAATATCGAGATAGGTTTAGGACAACCTTCAATGGATCTTGGTAAGATGCTTTTAAAGCCTACCGAAGAAATGCTCAATGAGGTTGTAGTAATTGCCGACCGACCAACCATGTCATATCAGATTGATAAAAAAGTTATCAATGTAAGTCAACTTCACACCTCCGCCTCCGGTACAGCGGTAGAAGTGTTAGAAAACATCCCATCAGTTAATGTTAGTATTGAGGGAGAAGTTAGTTTAAGGGGTAGTTCAAGTTTTACAGTTTTAATTGATGGTAAGCCCAGTATCCTTGATGCAAATGATATTTTAAATCAAATACCTGCAAGCCAAATAGAAAATATTGAGATCATAACCAACCCATCTGCAAAATTCAACCCCGATGGTGTGGCGGGTATCATTAATATTGTGATGAAAAAGAACAAGCAGGATGGCATAAATGGAATTGTAAATCTGAACGGAGGTACACAAAACAGAATGGGTGGAGATTTTCTTGTCAATTACAGAAAAGAAAGAATTAATTACTTTTTAGGAGGGGATTATAATCAAAGAGGGATGACAGGAAATTCTGTAAGAAACAGTGAAACCATTCTCGATCAGACAAACTATCTTTATAGCGACGGCATCTTTAACAGAGACCGAAATTCTTATGGTGCACGGGCAGGCATGGAATTTAATATCAATGCGTTAAACACCCTATCCCTGAGCTATCGTTTTAATTATGGAGAATTTGGTTCGTCTTCCGATCGTGATTACGAAGAATGGACTTCAGCAGACCTGGAAAAGTTTCTTTATGCAAGTTTTGAGGATAACGTGAGAGGCGGATTTTCGCATTCTTTTAATGTAGATTATAAAAAAGACTTTGACAAAGAAGAGCACAGTTTACTTGCCAGAGCAGTTTTTCAAACCAGAAATTCAGAAGACATCTCAGAAAACATGCTTAGCAACAGCGATATTGGAGATGTTAGCGGACAAAGATCTATTGAAGCAGGGCCAAGCAGCAGATTATCTTTCAATCTTGATTATACACTCCCTATACAGGAAACCAATAAACTTGAAGCAGGTTGGGAGTCGAGAATAAGTCTTGCCAACGAAACCAATGATTTGTTCCAGTACGACACCCAGAATGAGGATTATTTTCTGGACGACTTATATAGTAAAGACGTAGATTATAACCGCGATATTTATGCCGTCTATTCAACCTTTTCGGGGGAATGGAACAAGCTGGGCTATCAACTGGGATTAAGAACTGAATACACAGAAAGACTGATTGATATGATAGGTGAAACAGAGGAGTTTACCATGAACCGTTGGGATTATTATCCTACAGTGCATTTCTCTTATGAACTCCCTGCCGAACAGCAATTTATGACAAGTTATACACGGCGGTTGCAAAGACTTCAAGGTTGGTACCTGGAACCATTTTACACATGGAGTGATGCATTTAACATCAGGATAGGGAATCCAAATCTTGACCCCGAATATATTGACTCCTATGAAATGAGTTATCAAAAAAGATTTGAAAAGAATATCTTATCTGTTGATCTTTATTACCGTGTAACCCATAACAAGATAGAAAGAGTAAGAAGTGTATACGACGATCCGGGGGAAAACATTTTGCTCAGCACTTTTGCTAATGTAGGAAAAGATTATTCATTAGGCACCGAAATCATGACTGGTTTTGATCCTACCAAATGGTGGCACTTTGATTTAATGGGAAATGTATATGATTACCGCCTTACGGGTACTCTCAACGGAGAAGATTATTCTACCTCAAGTTTTAACTGGAATGTGAGATGGAACAACGATTTTCGTTTATCTCCATCTTCAAGAATTCAATTCAGAGCTATGTATAACAGTCCAACCGTAATGGCCCAGGGCGAAAGAAGTGAGTTTTTCGTTACCTCTCTGGCAGTAAAACAAGATTTTCTTGAGAAAGCACTTTCGGTTACCTTGCAGGTGCGCGATATATTCAGCACTATGAATGGCGAATATATTTACAATGATAGCAACTTCTATAATTTCAGGAGTTGGGATGTCCAAACTCCTATCATAACACTTACGGCAAGTTACCGGATCAATAACTATAACAACCAAAGAGGAGGGAGAGGACCAAACGGTAATGGTGGTATGGACAATATGGGTGGCGATATGTAATATTGAGAGGATACATCCGGCAAAAACCCATCAGTGATGGGGTAAGGAAAATAAATAGATTAAAATCAGAATTATAGATTAAAGACTATATTAAATTTTATATTTTAGCAAAACAAATATTCGTTTTGAATGACGGATATTTGTTTTTTTTTGAGAACCCTCACTTCAAAATGCAGAACCAGCGAAAGAAGTCATTAAACTTTCACAAATGAATATACTGATCACAAGTACTGGAGTAATACCTGTACTTAAATACGGAGGTACGCAGCGAGATATCTGGTATTTGGGCAAAGAACTTGTTAAAATGGGACATAACGTAACCTATATTGTTGATAAAGGTTCTGTTTGCCCTTTTGCCAAAGTAATCATTAGAAACTACGCAGTAAGTTTTTCATCCCAAATACCAGACGAAACAGATATTGTCCATTTTCATTATCTCCCTGAGGAAACCATTAATAAGCCCTATATGGTAAGTTTGCATGGCAATATCAATGATTACCGTCAACTGGATATGAATACGGTATTCGTTTCCCACAACCATGCTAAACGATTCGGATCAGATGCATACGTTTATAATGGTCTCGACTGGGATGACTACGGCAAACCCGACTTGAAAAACAAAAGAAATTACTATCATTTTTTGGGCAAAGCGGCCTGGTCGGTTAAAAACCTGAAAGGTGCCATTGAAATTATTAAAAAAACGCCTTCAGAAAAACTAATGGTGTTGGGTGGTAATCGCCTGAATATATCCATGGGTTTTCGGTTTACTACCAGTAATCGTGTAAGATTTAAAGGAATGGTGGGTGGTAATAAAAAAAATCATTTGATCAATGGAAGCAAAGGGTTGATTTTTCCTGTCAGGTGGAGCGAACCCTTCGGACTGGCAATGCCTGAGAGTTTATATTTTGGATGCCCGGTCTTTGCCACTCCTTATGGATCTATACCGGAGTTAATTCACCAGGACGTTGGTTTTCTGAGCAATAAAGCATCAGAATTGGCAGAAGCTGCTCTTAATGCTGATCAATACTCCCGGAAAACCTGTCATGAATATGCCAGAGATGTTTTCAACTCAAAAAATATGGCAGATAAATTTCTTGATATGTACCACACTGTTTTAAATGGAGAAACTTTGAACAATACACCTCCCAGATTAATTCAAAAGCAAGAAGATAAGTTTCTTGATTTTGATTATTCGTAAAGTAGGATGAATACAATAATTTAAAAGAATGAGAAAAAGGTAAGAAAAAGGATTTATCAACAGGACAATCAATCAAAAATCATAAGATAAACCTATCATTAAAGAATAATTATAAGGATAAGTTTGGTTGTGGGGATTAGAATTGCCAATGGGAGATAAAAACATCGAAAAAGTAGGTTCTACCTCTACATTTAAATGATGACCAATAGGATATGAAGCAACCAATCCGGTAGATCCAGATACATTGAATAGTTTGTTGCCTACACTTTTACCTACCGGACGAAAATAGGAACTACCCTGTAAGTATACATTGCCAGAAAGCAAAAAGTTAGCGTTGAACCCTGCTTTAACATCCACTGAAAAGTTTTTATCCCATAAATTATATTGTGCAATAAAAGGTATTTCGAGATAATCAAAATGTTGTAATAAACCCATACCCGTTTTGTTTAATAGGTTTACATTGCTTTCATCATAGCTTCCTTTTAGTGTGAAAATCCGGGAAGAACTAACATCAGCAAAATAATATTTCTGATTGGTAAAGCTGATAGCACCCATAGATGTTGACATACTTTGGGGATGATCGGCTACTGTTTTTCCATCCGATGAATACAAATGCATCATGGAAGGATGTGTAAAAGCTGCAATATCATTAACTTTTTGTCCTATCCGGGAGTATGTTAAACCAGTCCGTATTTTCCATTTGTTATTCAGGGTATATGCTACGTGTATACCGGCACCAAAACTAAATACATCGCTCTCCATAGAAGAAAAAGAATAATACGGATTGCTATTATTGTGCATACGGTATGACTCCTGTGGCATAACAAATGCAGACAGGCTAAAACCATTCGGAGAAGATCGCACATCAGCATTAATCAGTTTCTGAATTTGAATATCACTTTGTTCGTATGCCATTGCAGTTGACTTGTCTATATCCAATAAATCTGCAGTAGTGGTTAATATTTTGGCATCCTCTATCATCGGAAGAAGAGCAAGAGTGTTTTTATGATTCATTGATTTCTGGTAATTTCTATCTGCTTGTTCATCAGGCAAGGAAGGGATGGTAAGTGGGCTTTCAAAATTTTTACCGGATTGATCAGTCTCATCTTCGTTCTTTGAATTCTCTGCAACTGCAGATTCCGGTGATGAATTTTGTGCTTTGATTTGATTTGGGGTTTCCGGGTTAATCAGTTTATTATTTTGTTGTGCCGATTGATTATTGTCAGTATTTCTACCGGATATAATTTCTTCATCCTGGTATGATTCGGGTTTTGTTCTTTCGTTTTCATGCACTAATTCTAAGTCTTCGGTAAATAAGGAAGGCATAAAAAACCATGCAGAGAAAACAGAAACAATCAAAATAATTACAGCTGCAGCTATCTTACCCCACAAAAATCTTTGTCTGGTCTTTTTATTATTATCAAGATCATTTTCAATACGACTCCAGATATCATCCGGGGGTATTGGTTTAAAATGACTAAGTTTATTTTTTATTTCCTTCTCAAATCTATCCATTTTTTTTACATATCTGTGTTGTTTCGGAAACAATTCAATTTTCTAATTTAATTTGCCTTTCAAGCCTATATAGCAATTATATTGCTTTATCAATCCAATGGGCATTGTATACAATTTTTTCTTTTAATATATTTTTTGCTCTTACCAGGTTTGATCTTGATGTAGACACCCCGATATTGAGTATTTGGGAAATCTCGTTATGTGAATACCCCTCCAGCACATATAAATTAAATACGAGACGATACTGATCAGGCAGTTCTTGAACAATGTAAAGAATTTCTTTAGCAGACATTTGATCGATGGCATTGGAATCTTTCTCACTGAAATTATCTTTTTCTGGAATTTCATCAACAGATAAAATCTGAATTTTATTTCTGAAACGATCCAATGCTAGACGAATAAAAATTCTTTTCATCCATCCTTCCAAAGACCCTTTCCATTGAAAATCTTTAAGGTTATTGAATATTTTTACAAATCCTTCCTGCAATACATCCTGGGCATCAAAATCATTTCGGGTATACCGGAGACACAAAGCGTACATCTGCGAAGCAAACATTTTATAAAGTCTGCTTTGCATTGCTCTGTTGCCTTTGATACATCCTTTAACAATTTCTTTGATATCTTCCACGGAAATTCGTAAATAGTATAATGAACAAAAGTAAAAAAAAACATCAAAAAACACACTCAATCTGTAGATTAAAAAATTAAACATGAATCTAATTCATTTTTAATTTTAACCAAAAACTCATGCACCTTTTAATAATAGAATGATATGCAACAAATAACAGTAAATCATGAATTAATCAATGATAAACACATAAACCACAAACGAATAAAAATCATTTAAGGAAAACATCTGCAAAGAGTAAGAAGCAATTCAAAGAGCGATATGCAGAAAAAAAATAATATTTTAATCACATGAGGAATCTGTCTCCATTAGAGGAAAACAAACGTATCTGCAAATTTTCATAATCTGAATCATCCAGAAACTCACGAAACAGTTCGACTAAAAAATCCAGGTTTTTTTCTGAATCCAATACAAATCCCGGAATCTCATTTCCTGATATATTAAAAAAGATATTTTCGTCACGAATAATAAAATGATAATAGTCTCCATCTTGAAGCTTTTTTGAGTCAATACCTTTTGATTTATAAAACTGCAGGAAGTCATCAGTGATATCATTTCCTTTTTGCTCCTCAAAAACCAGGTACCCCCAAATTGTATGATCTGGCACTCTCCAAAGTGTATCGCGCATAAATAAGAGACGATCATCAAAATGCTGTTTTTGCTCTATTATGATCTGCGTGTCGTTAATTGAATAAGAAAAGTCATGTCTGTAATCATTTACCCAAAGAGAAACAGAAGGTGAGAATATTTGAGAATCACCCAGATTAATTGTTTTGGAGGCAGGTCCGATACTGTTGATACATGAATTGGGTAATTGAATATTGTTAGCAAATATTTCAGTAAAAGAACTTGTTTTTTCTATCTGCGTATCAATGACAAAATTGCTGCAAGGAAATTCTTCGATGGTTTCCAAATGGAAAACCAATTCGCGATTTTCGGGATAAAATTGCTCGTAGAAGTTGAGATTGATTTTATTAAATGAGTGTTGGTCTGTTTCTTCATCCTGCGTGCATGAAAAAAGAAACAGGGAGAAAATAATAAATATTAAATAAGTAGTTTTTTTTGTGATCATGTATTGATAAAAAGAAGCACTGTTTAGTTTACTAAAAGATTACAGAAAAAAAAGACAGGCTCAATTTGGCTTTGCAGGGATGACCAAACCTAAGCCTGCCTAAAAAAAATAAGTTGACAGGGAAAAGAATATTCGATGATGAATTGATTCAGGGTAATGGCCGTTGGTTAGTTGAGTTGGTTAATGTTTAAATAATCTTTTTATATATTTTATACTGCAATAATATAAAAAGACTACACGGCCATTTTAAATCCCTGAGATCAAAAAACGATCAATTTGGAAAAAATGAAGGAGAAACAAATCTTTCCGACATCAATCTAACGAAGGTTGTTTTGGTTTGTTATTTTGTTGATAATCCTGAAAATTCTTTTCCTCGAACGTCCTTATTTCCAGAATGCAAAGAGCAATATATATGTATTTAAAAATTTTGATCTTAAAAAAAAACCGGGATTACCTTTCAATGGACAAGCTATGATTGTTGGGGAAGTCTTTTGGTTCAATTAAAAAGTCTGATATTTAAGGCAGAAAGGAGATAGACCCGGTTTTTGAAGAGCGTTATATATCATAGACGTTTTTGATACTTAAAACGCTGCGCTGTTATCAAAAAAAAATGTTTTTTTTAAAGAAAATACTCAATACTCTCAAATACAAACTCTTACATTCAGAAAATATGCGAGCATAACGCAACAATTGGCGTTTTCTTGCAAGCACTATTTAGGATAAAAGTGGAAATATTGCAGAAATGTGCTATGTTGGGTGATCGTTCAAGACCTTTTTAGTTGATTATGAAGCATCTCTTAGTTGCTGCTCTCTCTTTATCCAGAGAGACAGGATAACCAGTCAAAATCAATATATCCCGGTCAGAATCATTTTTGTTCTCTGTACCACAAGTCAGCAGGAAAGATAACAGGAAGGCTTTAACTATCAGATTAATTGGTCTTCTTATAAACAATTTTTCTCATCAAATTTAACAGCAATTTGAGTTTTGGAGGGAAACTTTTTCTTTTCATTGCATGTATGATGTCAGGTTTTAAAAAAGACCGGGCCTTTATGAACACCCGGTCTTAGTGTCGTCGCTAAAAAAATGGAATTTTGCACGGTCCGGAGGATTTCAGAACGACAGTATTAAAAGGAAAATTGTAGTTCGGCGTTGATCATTCTGCCCGGGGCAATCATGTTGCGTGAGTCCACGTAATCCTGGTTAAGCAGGTTATGCACTTTTACTGCAACTGATAAACCTCGGAAAACGGGTCTCCACAAGTGCAGATCAATATAGTTGAATGACTCGATTTTTTCTGTATTCACATCATTGAGCCACTGTGCGCCTTTGTAATTATAAGAAACCATAGCATTTATGATGGAGTTGCGCCAGGTGATACCCGTGAAAAACATATCGCGGGGCTGGTATACCAGCTGTTTTCCTACCAGATCATCATCCTCGCCGGGATCAAATATTCGGAATTCCTTAATCTCAGTATCGGTATAGCTGTAAGAAATATCCCAGTCAAAACCCTGCATACCCAAATGGAACCGCAACGGCCTGGTATGCTTTGCCTCCGTGGATAGCTACAGGGCTATTTATTCCTTCAGTGAATTATTCAACCGCACCGACCAGGTATTTCCCATACTGGCAGTGCCTGATGACCCCATGGATGGTGGTTTCTACCGCATTTTCCATCCCTCTGAATTTTATGCAGACCGCTCGGTAAAATCGGTAAATGAGATGTATCTCTTTAAAGAAACGGAATAGGCTTGTTTTCCTGTATTTGCTTTCTTTTGTCAAACTTTCCTGTAGCATTACTTGTTAACAGAGGCGTAGACAAACTCAATCCAATAATAACCGGTAAATCAGAAAGCAATGGAAATAAGTGCAAGAAACAAAATCAAAGGGACCATTACAGAGGTAAAAATTGGCAGCGTAATGGCAAAAGTAAGCCTGAAAATAGCCGATGGTACCATTATTAACTCTATGATAACCATCGATAGTGTGGAAGATATGAACCTCAAAGTGGGCGATCAGGTGTATGCCATCGTAAAATCCACAGAGGTGATGATTGGGAAGTAATATCGTGCTGACACACAACTGAAAATCAACAGGACAAGTCCCGGTTTAGCCCAGACAATTGTTATCTCATGGGCATTATCTACTATATAACAGGGTGTTAATAGAACGAATAGCGCCAAAGGCTAAGCTTTTTTTCCTTTGTATTGAACACTCCTGACGAAATTTTATTTTCTGGTTTGCCTTATATTTTTGTATTTCTCTACAAAACGTTTTGAAATGCATTTGGATAAATACGAATTAAGAACCGTAGAGCAACTTCAGGTTTTTGAGTTTGGTAGTGATATTTTCAATAACAAAGTTCTTTTTCCTGAGAAACCCCGGAAAGCCAGTGAAATATTCAACCAATTCCATATATCACCATAGAAATCAGGAAGTTTGAATAGGTTCGCGCTGTGCAATGGGTTGTATTATTCTATTAGCTTCAACAACGGTTGGCAAATCTACGCAACCCTGACATGGAGAGGGCTGGTCATTGCCACCACCACTATTTCCCGTTTCTTCCGATTGTGCTTTTACCATATGGATACCATTGACGTGGCCAGGAAAAGTATCACCAAACCATGTTTTAAAATTTTTCCATCATTCCCTTGGCCTCAAACCAGAGTAATCGTTGTAATAAATGGGATTATTCGCAGCATAAGCAAAAGGATTTTGGAAAGAAAAAATTTTCGCCAATGGGTCTGGGTTTAGATGATTCAATTTAAGGTTTGTTTGGGGTAAAGATTAGGGATTTAGGAAATATGATTTATTGAAAATTATAATTCTGTTGTATTTGTTTTTTATTTCAATGATGTTTAAAGCAAAAATACAATTTCCGCTTAGCAAGGTCAATGCTATCCTGCAAATTTATTTCCCACGGTTTGCATACTAACAGTAACGTTGGTAATACAGGGTATCTCTTCTTTATGGAAGAAAAACACCATCAGAATAAAAGTAAGAAACGCCGAAATAATAGCAGAAACAAAAAACATCCATCGAATGGAAGAAGATTAACATAATGAATCTGCCTTAATTACTTTTATCAACAATAATAGAAAAACAAATTATTTTTCAGACCTGAAGGTTCCCTCCTTTCACCGGATGAAAGAGGTGAGGAGATGACAGATATGACAGGATTTCCAGGCAGGGCAGAGATGAAAGTTCAGGAAGAGATGCGAGGGGAAGAGTAGAATTGACTGGTAACCAAAATCAGTAATCCATAGAATTGAAAACCTCTCAACGCAAGGGGTTCACCAGGGTATAAGCATCTGAATTTTAGGTAATAGTAAGTTGGACGAAAACTTATCTTATTCCCTCTCATTTCTCTCCACTCTCTTTTCACTTTTCCCTTTCTCCTCTTCCCATATTCCTCTTACCCTCTGGTATTTGAATAATGGCTGCCCCCTGCTTGTCAATCCTCTTATTTCCGCCCACCGCCCCTATCTTTCTTTTTTTGTTTTTCCGGCAAATATTTCCAGTACCTTTCGGGCATCATACGGCGCATTTGCCGGGTATTGTTTCGCTGGGAGATATTGATGGCATCGTAGTAACTTTTCCAGAGTTCCTGGTATTGATCTTCATCCATGTTTTTTGCCTCTTCAACTAATTTTCCGCTTTGCAGGTCAAATTGAGGATCCTGAATGCTGATCTCTTTTACAGAATCTCCATTGTAAAACAATCCATATTTTCTTTGGGTATCGTATATCACCCATTTTTGCCCTTTATACCTGCTTTTAAAATGATGACCAATCAGTTTTAGTATGTTATAAGCAGGATCAATGGGGGCAAAGAAAAGACCGTCAGCAGTCTCCTGAAAGCGCACCAACCCCAGAAACAGGTGTGCTTCTTTATAAACTTTTCTGGCAGCAGCAATTGTATTCATCACATCTTCATCGAGCATGTTTCGATAAAAATCTTTTTCTTTTTTTGTAAATACTTTTGACAAATACCGATACAAAAGAATTTCTATTCCAGGAAGTTCCGATAGAAAAGCAACATGCACCATCCGGGCATTTCCGGGGGTTGTTTTGTTTTCTATTGCCTTCCAAACTCTTTTTGCCCGCTCGTCAATCGTTTCGATCTTGTGCACTTCGCTAAACATGCCAGGTGTTGCAATACTATTGTGCTGTATTTTGGAGGGTATCATTTTTTTCTCAAAAGCAGAGAAAATCACACACAAAAATCCTTCAAAGGTTCCATCATAATAAAATTCTGTTTCGGTCATACTTTTTCTTCGTTCTTATTGTATTAATATTTCGGAGAGCAAATAACATCTTCACGGGATGGTATATTGAATTGAATTGCATAGCATTTTTATTTTATTCAAATATTTGCTACCTGCACACTGTTTCCGTTTATTCAAACAATCTCAACTGTAAAGAATCAGTTTTGGGTTTCTTCACAAGTTTAATCCTTATTTGAGCGGGGGTTGCGTTATATGCTTTTTCCGGTAATTCGCGGCATACAACAAAATATTTTGCACGATTAACCGCTACACCCATTCTTTTCAGGTGCAAAAAGGAAATACTGCCAAATTTTCGGTTTGCCACGATGGTTTTAGCCGAGCGCACACCGATTCCCGGCACCCTGAGGATTTTTTCATAGGGATCTCTGTTGAGGTCAACCGGAAAAGCATGAGGATTTCTTAACGCCCAGGCGAGTTTAGGATCGACCTGCAAATCGAGCGAATTGTGCTGCTCATCCAGTATCTCGTCATAACGAAAATGATAGAAGCGCATGAGCCAATCTGCCTGATAAAGTCGGTTTTCACGCACAAGGGGTGTCTTTGCCAGGGCAGGTAATCGGCTATCATAGTCATTAACAGGCACAAAACCAGAATAATAAACTCTTTTCAGTTTTTGCGTTTTATAAAACCCGGAGGCGAGCTTCAAAATGCTCAGGTCATTGTCTGAGGTGGCACCCACGATCAGTTGTGTACTTTGCCCTGCAGGTGCAAAACGAGGCATTTTGCGAAGTTTTTTTCTCTCTTCTCCATAAATGGTTATCTGATCAGCGATCTGATTCATTGGATGGATTACACTTTTAAAATCCTTTTCAGGAGCCAACAATTTCAGGTTGCTCTCTGAGGGAATTTCAATATTAACACTCAGGCGGTCAACCAATAATCCTGCTTGATAAACCAGATCTTTCGATGCTCCGGGAATGGCTTTCATATGAATATAACCATGAAACTGATGATCGTTTCTAAGTTTGCTTGCTACGGCAATAAGTTTTTCCATGGTAAAATCAGCATTGACGATTACTCCAGAACTAAGAAAAAGACCTTCAATATAGTTTCTTCTGTAAAAACTCATGGTCAGTTCGGTCAACTCCTCTACAGTAAATGTTGTGCGGGGTATATCATTCGATCTGCGGTTGATGCAGTAAGCACAATCACATACACATACATTTGAGAATAATATTTTAAGTAAAGAAATACACCGTCCATCCTGGGAATAGGAATGACAAATACCACAGGAAGCAGCATCTCCTGTGCCACCCCGGTTTGATCTTTTGCTTCCGCTGGAAGAACAGGAAACATCATATTTGGCAGCGTCGGCGAGAATCTCTACTTTTTTAAAAATTGTTTCTTTCATAGACAAACCCTGTATTGAAGCAATGATAGTAAAAAACATCAAAATCTATTTTTGATTGTAAGACAATCAATTCAATCTATTCAATGTAAATAAAAAACAGCAACTGATCTCATAAAAAATAACAAAGGAATGCTTTCCCATAAAAAAATTCCGGACAAATATTGCAAATTCAAAGTCCTGAAGTTGTTTTATGGTTTTAAAAAACAAAATAGGTTTACAAACTGAAATTCAGAAAGAAAAAATCCGATGGGGAAAACAAATCACAATCAAAGAGTAAAAATATCAAACCTTTCTTTAATTTTGTTTTCAATTTATTTATCATCCAAACAATAGTTAGCACACAAGGTTTTCACACTTTAAAAACAAACCAATACATGATAAAACGCGAAGCCATAACAGAGAACTGGTTGCCCCGCTATACAGGGACCTCATTGGAGGAATTCGGAAAATATGTCATTTTGGTAAATTTTCTTGAATATGTAAATATTTTCTCAAAAAAATATCATACCCAGATAAAAGGTATAGATCGTGCCATGCCCAGCACTACGCATAACGACATTACCATTATCAATTTTGGGATGGGAAGTGCTAATGCCGCTACTATTATGGATTTATTAAGTGCTGTCAATCCTAAAGCAGTACTTTTTTTGGGGAAATGTGGTGGGTTAAAAAAGATCAACAACCTTGGCGATCTGATTTTGCCAATTGCTGCCATACGTGGCGAAGGAACCTCTACCGACTATTTTCCACCCGAAGTGCCGGCACTTCCTGCGTTTAATCTGCAGAAAGCAGTCTCAACAACTATCCGGGAGCACAGTATGGATTATTGGACAGGCACTATATATACCACCAACAGAAGAGTGTGGGAACACGATGAAAAATTTAAAGAATACCTGCGCAAGATCAGATGTATGGGTATTGACATGGAAACAGCTACAATTTTTTCTGTTGGTTTTTTCAACCAAATACCCACAGGAGCACTTTTACTCGTTTCTGATCAACCCATGATCTCAAGTGGTGTGAAAACAGAGCAAAGCGACAGAATCATCAGTAAACAATTTGTAAACAAACATCTTGAAATCGGATACGATGCCTTGCAGCAATTGATTCACAACGGACTTACTGTAAAACATCTTAAATTTGATTATGAATAAATCTGATTTTTTCACCCCCAGTGGTGGAGCTCACATTAAAAGATTGGTTTCATGAGTATTGTTGGATGGGAAGAAGTTTTCAGAAATATAAAAAATAAGAAATACCACCCTGTGTATCTTCTCATGGGAGAAGAACCATTTTATATTGATGTAATATCAAAGTATATTGAAGATACCATATTGAATGAGGAAGAGAAAGAGTTTAATTTTTCAGTTCTCTATGGACGTGAAACGGATGCCATCACGGTTGTATCTACCGCAAAAAGGTTTCCAATGTTATCAGAGTATCAGGTTGTGATTGTGAAGGAAGCACAAAACATGAAAGATATTGAAAAACTCGAATCGTATATCAAAAACCCACTCGATTCAACCATTCTGGTGATCTGTTATAAATATAAGTCCTTTGATAAAAGAAAAACCTTTGTAAAGGCGGTCATGCAAAAAGGAGTGGTAATGGAATCTAAAAAAGTTTATGATAACAGAATGCCTGGTTGGATACAGGAATATCTGAAAAGGCATGGATATAAAATAGACCCACGGTCGGCACAGTTGCTGGCAGATCACCTTGGCAACGACCTTTCAAAAGTAGTAAATGAACTCAAAAAACTATTCATTTCACTTCCCAAAGGAAGCACCATCACAACAGATATTATCGAAAAAAATATCGGAATCAGTAAAGATTTTAATGTTTTCGAACTTCAGGATGCCCTAACAACAAAAAATAGTCTGAAAGCTTTTCAGATCGTAAAATATTTTTCCGAGAACCCCAAGACCAATCCACTGGTAGTCACCCTTTCGGTTTTAAATTCATTTTTCACCAAAATACTTATTTACCATTCTATCAGCGACAAAACACCTGGCAACGTAGCATCCAAACTGGGAATGCCTCCTTTTTTGGTTCAGGGAATTCAAAAAGCAGCCCAAAACTATCGTTTGGAAAAATTATATGCCATATTTGCCTACCTCAGAGAATACGATGTGCGGTCAAAAGGGGTCAACAACCAGTCAACTTCACATGGAGATTTACTTAAAGAACTGGTTTATAAAATATTGACTTAACAAAGCAAACTTTTTTATCTGTAAAAAGTTGATCATATATGTTTTAATAAACACAACATAAAAAATTAAATAAACATGAATTACTGGCTCGTAAAATCAGAACCCGGCGCCTATTCGTGGGAAAGATTTAACAAAGAAGGAAAAACCATGTGGGATGGTGTGAGGAATTACCAGGCAAGAAATAATCTGAAGGAAATGAAAAAAGGCGATCTTGTGCTTTTTTATCATAGCGTATCAGACAAAGAGGTGGTTGGTTATGCCGAAGTAGTGAAAGAACACTATCCTGATCCTACCACCGACGATCAAAGGTGGGTAGTGGTTGATCTGGTTCCCAGGGCATCTTTAAAAAACCCTGTAACATTAAACCAAATAAAAAAGGATGAAAGACTCGAAAACATAGCCTTAATTAAACAAGCACGCCTGTCGGTGATGCCTTTGAAAAAAGAAGAATTCGATACCATCCTTGAACTATCTGAATCAGAAAATCATTCCTAAACATGAATCATATAGACATTATTCTTTCCATCCCATTGGTAATAGGAGCCCTGCGCGGTTTTATGAAAGGATTCATAAGGGAGGCTGCATCGCTGGCCGGATTGATAGCAGGCATTTACTTTGCCGCAATATTTGCCCAAACCCTTGGTATTTACCTTACACAATACCTCAGCTGGGATCAGGGCACCATCAAAATAGTTGCCTTTGTTATGATTCTGATTGTTGTACTGATTGTGGTTAATATCGTTGCACGTATTATAGAAAAAATATTTAAAATGGTGGGATTGAATTTTCTGAACCGGATGGCAGGTGTAGTGGCAGGTACACTTAAAATAGCATTTATACTAAGTATAATCCTAATCTTTTTCAATTACATCAACAGAAACGAGATGCTTATGTCGAAAAAAACACAGGAGGAAAGTTTTTTGTATAATCCCCTTTCCCGCTTTGCCCCCTCAGTGATACCATCCAAAAACTTTCTTCAATATGACAAAACAGAGAAAAAAGAAAACAAAGGTGAACCGCAAATCATTTAACTTGCTCCCCTTCCAATGTAGTTATCTATACAGGAATTTATATTCTCAACCTGCAGGGACAGATATCGATTGATATATTGTGAGATAGGGTTGTTGACTTTTTTGAAACCAGATTGGTTTCTATTGGCAGCAAAAAAATTAGATGCATATCATATTCAAAAATATAAATTTCTTTGCATGTTGGAATCCTTTCTGAATATTTCCTGATCGGTTGGTGTCTGATTTACAACATACATCAGATCATTTCGAAAAGATATTACTGGTGGATGCGTGGCAACAAAGTATTCACCATCTGGGTATATTTTAATAGTTTTGATATCTTTGAATCTGATAATTTTCCACTGGTAAGACAAATTTGTTTTGTAGTTTCTTACGTATTCAATCGCCTCTTCTTCAGAAAGTGAAGAAGGCAAACGCTTACGCAATGATCCGTTATCGAATACCAGAATAAAACTATCTGGCACGTAATGCCTTTTCAATGCGTGTTTAAACGCAGCAATGTCTTTTTGGTACATTTCATCCAACTTTTCTCTTTCATATCCAATTCGTTTAAGATAATCCAATGGTACGGGAAACATGAGGTTGTTCCATTTTTCAATCAAATGAAAAAGCTTTCCCTTTTCATGAGCTGCAAAACCGGAAATATTCATCAGCGATAAGATAAGTTCACTCATTTGTTTTTGATCGGTTCGGCAAATAAGCTCAAAATATTTGTCCTTCAGATATGATTTCACATAGAAAAACCGCTCATAATGGCAGTTATAATATTTATCCGAAGATTTTACCTTTAATGATTTGATTTCGGAATAATCCATATTTAAGTTCCCCATCTGATATTGATTTTTAACTGCATCCAATATTACGTTCATCTGAATGATATTATTTTAATAACCATTACCAGGTTTGCAAGGTTTTCTGGTAAACTATTCATTTCCAACATGATCGTATACGAGATTAGGTTATCAGTGGTTCACTGATTATTTCATGGTTTTTTTTCCGTGTTTCACCCTTATTTATTAAATTTTCATTTTAAATAAATATAAAAAATTAATTTCTTTGGTTCTGCTGAAAAAAAGATAAAGCACAATGTAATTCAAAAAAACTAAACTCGTGGCCCAGTTTTTCTTTTGCTGCTTTAAGTCCCGTTTCTGTTGCAGTAGAAAAATACCGGAGCATCTTTTCCGATTTATTTTTATTGACAACTTCATGCAATTGGATATCGCCGGATTTAACAAGTTGCGAAATATGACCTTCGATAGTAGAAACAGCCAACTCCCTTTTTTCCGCAATTTGTTGTATTTTTATTCCTTTTCGAAACAATTCAAGGGTAATTTGCAGGGTAGATTTACTTTTAACACTGTTAGAATCAGAAGATTTATTTTTGATCACCAGCATATCATCAGGAATGGAGTAATTGGGTTTAACATCATTATTTACACAATAATCTGTCACTATTGAGATGATGTCATGTCCAAATTGTTCAATCTTTTTCTTACCTATTCCCGCAACAGAGCCCAAAACTTTGAAGTTGGCAGGCAACAGATTAGAGATGTCATGCATGGGTTTTCGCGGAAGCACCATATACAGTGGCAAACCGGTTTTTTGAGCCACATTATCTCTCCACGACCTCAGGTTGCTGAGCAACGCAGGATGTTTTACATCTTTTGATGTTTCAAGAACAGTTTTCTTTTGAGAGGCACGAGAGGGTTTTCTGGAAGAATCCTCAATAGAAGCCTTGGCTTTTACCTCAAGAAAACCAGTGGTTGTAAAACCATTTTTTAAAAACAGCATGCAATCGTTCTTAATTTTTAACCCGAGTACCAGATTAGAAAGGGCATCTGTCAGCGATTTTTCCACTTTTTTATTATCACTTTCTATAACTAGCCCCTCAAGCAAAGTTTTCAGCTGTTCGTTAATTATAGGATAAAAGTAACCCGATGCTTTTTTAATTCTATCCTGCAAAAGGCTGTTGTTTTCTATTTCCTGGTAGTCATTTAAATGTTTGTTAATCTCTCTGGTGAATTTTACCCCTACATCCGCAAGTTTTTCATCAAGTGTAATTTTTACCTTTTGGAGTATTTCGTTTATTTTGCTGTCAAGACTTCTGCTATGCTGACGGGTAAGTTTCAACAAATAATTTAATCTTCGCTGTACAATGTCAAAATCAAAAAGTTCCTCCAGCAGCATCCATTGAAACTGCAATCTTGCCTCTCTGAGTTGTTTTTCACCGGGTTGATTTTCTTCTACCTGACGAATAAATCCCTTGATATTAGGATCACTTTTTATGGAAGCCATACCGATGCGACTGCTTAGCACAAGGCCCTGAAGAGATTTGCATCTGCTCAGAGCAACATAAACCTGACCATGAGCAAAGGCCGACTGAGCATCGATAATTGCCTTCTCAAATGTAAGTCCCTGACTTTTATGGATGGTAATTGCCCAGGCAAGTTTTAAGGGATATTGTGTAAAAGAGCCAATCAATTTTTCACTAATCTCTTTTGTTTGATCATCGAGCGAATATCTCTTGTTTTCCCATACCAGCGGACTTACCACGATGGGTTCATATTCGTTTTCGCATGCTACCACAATAGTGTCATCTTTAAAGCCTGTAATAGTGCCAATCTTACCATTGTAGAAAAGTTTTTCGGGCGATGGATCATTTTTTACAAACATTACCTGTGCCCCTTCCTTCAGCGTAAGCTTTTGATCGGTAGGAAAGGAGTGTTCAGGAAAATCGCCTTCAATAACCGCATGAAAAGTATGTGGACTATTTTTGATATCAGCTAATTTTTTCGTATTAAGTTGATTTGCCTGGTAATTATGGGTTGTAAGCGTTATATAGCCTGTGGTGTCTCCAAGAAACACTTCTGGATGATATTGCATGTTGATCTTTTCAAGCGTTTTGGAATCCAGATCATTGTCGCGAACTTTATTGAGCAGGCGAATAAAATCCTGATCGGTTTGCCTGTAAACTTTTGACAGTTCAATGCTGATATAGTTGGTTTCACGGAGTGCCCGGCTGCCAAAGAAGAAAAAAGTTTCATAATAAGGGCTGAGCAGATTTTTCTCGTCGTCTTTTACCACGGGCGCCAATTGCTGAAGGTCGCCTATAAGCAGTAATTGCAACCCCCCAAAAGGTTTATCGCGATGTCGGTATTTCCTTAAAACTCCATCAATTCCATCAAGCAGATCAGCCCTTACCATACTTATTTCATCAATGATGAGCAGATCAAGACTTCTGATGATGTTGATCTTTTCTTTGCTGAATTTTTTAAACCTTGCATCTGCGGAACGCTCTTGTGCATCATCCATTCCCGGAATGATGGGACCGAAAGGCATTTGAAAAAAAGAGTGTATCGTCACTCCACCGGCATTAATGGCGGCAACCCCTGTGGGTGCCACTACCACAGATCTCTTAACAGACGAATTTTTGATCTGATGGAGAAAAGTGGTTTTTCCGGTACCTGCCCGCCCGGTTAGAAAGATGTTTTTACCAGTTTTTTCAACAAAATCAAAAGCTAACTGCAAGGGTGTATTATCACTCAATACCATTTGTAAATAATTTATCCGTTCATAATTTGTAATGAAAAAGTCGGATATGAATTTACATTCATGTTTTTAATGATACCATTACTCTTTTCGCACTCCATAAAAGACAATTCAGTAAAACTGCTTGGGATTGAAAAACATTAAATTACAGATATCAGTATTTTCGTGGGAGCAGAATAACTTATTTTTTATACTGTCTTTCAATTCCCTAATGCAAAGTAAAAATAAAAAAAATCCAATGTTTTAACAAGAAAAAATCACTGAGACATGAAAAAATTTCCGAAATAGCTTTAATTGATAATGATGAATCTGCTCCGAAAAATCCTTTTTATTCATTAATCTTTGCAAGAAAACGCCAATACAGCGTTATTCTCGTTTTTGCATCAGTCATTTACGAAAAGTAAACTCCTTAGATTCAAAAACCTCGAATGCCTTGTTTTTGGCAATTTCTTATCAAAGACACAAAAAGTAAGAGTTTTCTTGCTGACACTAATTAGTGAAAACACTAAATTCCTATTTACTTAATAATCAAGGACATAAACAAGTGTCAATTTGTTTAATTTTTGGACAATAAACTATTTCAGGGTGCACTCAATGATAAAACATAAAATGGTATATGATGCTAAAAACAAATGGATTTAAATCTTATAATTATATAAATAAGCTTTTACTGAAAAATTTATTGAATACAAGCATAATCGGAAGATAAATTTTTTTTTTGACAATTATAATAAAAAACAAAAAAAAGACAATTCATCTTTGATTTAAAAACAAGTAATGGGTGCCGGCGTTATAGAATGAAAAATAAAATACAAATTTTCAGAAAACGACAAATTGTCAGGAAAAAAGATTGGATAAAAATTTGATATTCGATGAGATTGAAATTATAAACAATTAAAATTAAAAAAAATGATGGGAATATATGTAATTTTCGGAATTTTCATGTTGCTTAGTTGGCTTGTATCCAGCCGTTTGAAGTCAAAATTCGAGAAATATTCGAGAGTAGGCTTACGTTCAGGATTATCAGGTAGGGAAATTGCCGAAAAAATGTTGCGTGAAAGCGGAGTTGACGGTGTAAGAGTTATTTCTACTCCCGGCAAGCTTACAGATCATTACAACCCGGGTGACAAAACTGTAAATTTAAGTCCTGATGTATATAATGGCAGAAGCATATCAGCAGCAGCGGTTGCAGCACACGAATGCGGACATGCCGTTCAGCACGCCCGTGCTTATGCATTTCTGAAAATGCGATCAGCTCTGGTACCTGTTATCAGCATCAGTTCACGATACATGCAGTGGATATTACTGATTGGTATTTTAACGGTGCAGTCATTCCCGGAGATTTTACTTGCGGGCATCGTAATGTTTGCCCTTACAACGCTGTTTAGTTTTATTACCTTGCCGGTAGAATTTGATGCTACACGAAGAGCTTTGCTCTGGCTACGCGAAACAGGCCTTACGGTAGGCGAAGATCATGCCTATGCCAAAGATGCTTTGAAATGGGCTGCGCTCACTTATGTTGTTGCTGCTTTGGCATCGCTTGCTACACTTATGTATTACATTATGATATTTTTAGGTAACAGAAGATAATGACGGGCTAATGCAGGATAAGGAAATCAAAGCTTAAACATAGGCTTATTTCCTTATCTTTGCAAACCCAAATTTATTTTCAATAATGAGCGACCGTTTATCAAGAGAAAAAGAGTATCATAACAAAGCGTTTAGTGAAGGAGTAAGAAGAGCAACCGATAAGTATTATACAATACACAAAATTTCCCTGGAAAAATTATATGTTTTACTACAAAAATATGCCAGTGGAAAAAGAGTTCTTGAATACGGATGCGGCCCTGGCCATAATGCTTTTTTCCTGGCTCAACACGCCCGGGAACTATTGGCCATCGACATATCGGATTTTGCTATAGAAACCGCAGCGCAAAAAGCCAAAGAACTCGGATTCAGAAATACACGTTTTATGGAAATGAATGCCGAAGAACTTCAGTTTGAAGATCATTCTTTCGACCTTGTTTTCGGTAATTCTATCATTCATCACCTCGACCTCGAAAAGTCATTTACTGAGATTAAAAGAGTATTAAAACCCGGGGGTAAAGCAATATTTTACGAACCTCTGGGGCATAACATCTTTATCAATCGATACCGGAAAGCAACACCACAAATGCGCACCGAAGACGAACACCCCCTTTTGATGAAAGATATAACCCTGGCCAGGCAATATTTCAAGAATTTGAATATAAATTTTTACCATTTATCTACTCTTGCCGCAGTACCCCTGAGAAATACTTTTCTTTTTAATCCTTTACTTAGATTTTTAAATGCTACAGATCAACTGATTTTTTCGCTGTTTCCCTTTATGAAAAAACAGGCTTGGTTTTGTATACTGGAACTTTCAGATTCCTGAGCTTTATATCTTCCAAAATAAAAAACGTTCGGATAAAACAAGTCTATTCCCTTTATTCCGGTTGGGTTGCTTTTTCAATGGTTTTCCAGAGTTGCTCTGCTGTTTTGTCCCACGAGAAGAGCAATTTGCGTTTTTTGCTCTTTTCAATCAGCATGTTTCGCAAAGATTGATCATCGGAAGCGATTTTTTTCATGGCATCAGCAATATCCTCTACCGAATACGGATCAACAAACAGGGCAGCATCGCCGGCCACCTCGGGCAGAGAAGTGATGCGGGAGGTTATAACGGCTGTGCCCGAGTGAAAAGCTTCCAGCACGGGTATCCCAAAACCCTCAAAAACAGGCACAAACAAAAGCGACAATGAGGCAGTGTAAAGCATATTCAGTTCATCTACATCACGCCGTCCTAAGAAAACAACCTCATTTTGATATTTCATGTTCGCGTATGCCTCATCAATTTCCGGTGTCCACCATTTTTTTTGACCCACAATCAGCAATTTAACATTTTTGGTGTCATTTTTCTTAAACAGATCGAAGGCGCGAAACATGCGTGCTATATTTTTTCTGGGGATCAATGCACCTACATAAAGGAAAAAGGGATAGCCTGCGGAAAATTTTTTGCGTGTACTTTGTATCACCTCCTCAGTGAGGGGTTTATAGCGAACATTACAACCATTGTGCATTACATCTATTTTCTCAGGAGGTACATGATAGGTTTTGACGATATCTTCTTTCGAATATTGGCTTACGGTGCCTACTCTTGTTGCTTTACGTGCATATCGCGGAAAAAGGGTGTTGTAATATAATCTTGTCCAGAAAGGAAGGTCGCCTGGTTTGTGGGCAAAATTCAGGTCATGCAGGATATGTACACATGGGATGGATGTACCCAGTGTCATCCATCCATCAGGAGAAAGGAATACATCTGCCTTAATTTTTTTTAATAAGAAAGGAAGTAATATCTCGAATCGCAAAAACCATAAAAACGGATGTCGTGAGCTAGGTCTGAGAACGATAAATCTGGCATTATCTCCTAATTTGAGAGATGGATGAGGTTTGCGATCAAAAATGAGGTAAAATCTGTGACCGGGATTATTTTTAATGATTCTCTGCATTGTTTCATAAGTAAACCAACCAATTCCGTCAAGTTTACCCCAGATAAGCAGTTGCGCATTTACAGCAATGTTCATAAATTTTGTTTTTCAAAAAAATGGTATCAAAAAATAGTTAATCAAAAAAATATCAACTCGTAACCGATAAAAACTCCACCGCATGATCAGACACTTAGCATTCAGGAAACACCGGATGCAAAATTAACTTTGTAAAATTCCTTCAACTCCCGATACAGCCTGGCAACGGGCAAGCCCACAACATTATGGTACGATCCTTCAATCTTTTCCACCCCAACAGAACCTATCCATTCCTGTATTCCATAAGCACCTGCTTTATCAAAAGGTTTGCATGTTTCAATATAAACCGATATTTCTTCATCGGTTAGCGGGTAAAAACTTACATTGCTTATTTCGTAAAATGTTTTTTGGTCGGAAACAGAAGTTATAGAAACGCCTGTGATAACCTGATGTTTCTTGCCTGACAGTGTTTTTAACATTTCACTTGCTCTTTGTTTTGTACCTGCTTTATTCAAAATATTATTACCAGCAACCACTATGGTATCTGCTGTAATCAAAATTGCATCAGGAGATAACAGAGGAATGAAAGGAACCGCCTTTTCCTTACTCAGATAACCGGCAACCTCTGCACCCTTTAAATGAGCAGGAAAATGTTCCTCAACGGGCATCGCCCATACCCTGAAAGGCAATCCAGTTTCTTCGAGAAGTTTCTTTCTCCGGGGAGATTGTGATCCCAACACAACATCCAAATCATTTAATTTATCAAAAAAGGACAATCCCATATTCGTAATTTTTTCTTCAAAACATCTTCAAACATTTTTATTTCTCTTACAACCAATCCCAACAAAAAGACAGGAAAACAAAAATTTGTCACTCATCAATAGTAAATCCTGCGGAGGATTTTCTTATTCTGTTCTGGGAATTTAGATATTTGATTTTTTGTTTTATAGATGAGTGTACTCTGAAAAGTTTATTATCCACAAATAACACCAATTAACACTAATTTATATCGCTGATTACCAATCTAATAAGAATTTAATAATTTCACTGATTAATTAAAAATGACTTTTCGGAGCAGACTCATAGATGAGTATCGAATTATTTCAAACTGCAGGAAAAGCAAAAAATAATTGCTCTCTGCGAAAAAATTAAAACCACGAAAGAAAATCGGTATGACTAAAATAATAATAAAATAATAACATACTTGAAATCCCGGTAATCATGATCAGTTTTGCCCATCTGCTAAGTTGTGAAAAATCATTTTTTGTTTTCGCTTTCATACTTTTCATAAACATGACCAAAAAAGGTATCTGCACCCCAATCAACAAATAAGCAGTTAGCAGATAAAGTTCTCTTTTCCAGAACCATATTTGAAAAAAAGCAACCGCCAGGATACTTCCAAAAACCAGAAAAGTAATCATGTTGGTAGTGTTTTTTATTCCTACAACTACAGGTATTGTTTTGCAACCCGTTATTCTGTCACCTTCTATATCTTCAGCATCTTTGGTAATCTCTCTGATAATGCCAATAAAAAAGGCAAACAGCGCATAAATTCTGACAAAATAATTGATGGCAATCAAGGCATTAGAGTCCATTTGGTCATAGGCAATCAGCATATGTGCATCAAACACCCAGACAATGGCCACAACAAAAGCAGATAAGGCTGCAACAATAAGATTACCTGCCAGAAATTTTCTTTTGTATCTTATGGAATATAGCCACAGCAATGCAGGAATGACCAGAAATACAAAAACCAGTTGCCATCGATGTGCCACGTAGGAAAGATAAAGACCAATGATTAATGCCAGAATATTGAAAAGAGAATGGTAAAAAATTGCTTTTCTTCGTGGAATCAACCGGCCTAAAAGGATTTTACCGGGTTTATTGATACGATCAATTCTCAGATCGAAGTAGTCGTTGATAGCATACCCTGCCGCTGAAATAAGCAAAGTTGCCAGTACAAGTAATGAAAACTGCAGTGTGGTCATCACCGGATCTGATCCAAATTCGTTTAATATAGGTATGACAATGCTATAGCGGAAAAGCACCATTGTAAACAGCACTACCAAAAGGTTTGACCATCTGAACAATTTTAAATATGCCAGCATAAGGAAAGAATTTAGATCAAAACAATATTACCAGTTAAAACCATCTTCATCAAACCATTTTCCCTGAACTTTCATGACCTGCTCGAGAACATCCCTTACACACCCTTTACCACCAGGCACCGGAGAGATATAGTGACTTACATCTTTAATTTCCTGGGCTGCATCTGCCGGGCAACAAGCTACACCAACCTCTTTCATTACCTCATAATCGGGTATATCGTCTCCCATATACAAAATATTTTCCGGTGCAAGATCATTGGATTTCATAACTTCTTTAAAGACCTTCATTTTGTTAACGATACCCAGATTTATCTGATCTACACCCAAAAGTTCAAATCTCTTGCGAACCATTTCAGAGCGTCCTCCGGAGATGATGATGATCTTATATCCTTTTTTAATGGCATATTGCAAAGCATACCCATCTTTTACATGCATAGTACGCAGAAGATCTCCATCGGGGCTGAGAATAACCACCCCGTCGGTCATTACACCATCTACATCAAAAATAAAGGTTGAGATTTGGGTGAGTAATGATTTGTAATTAGACATAAATTATTTTTCGTTGCTTAATTTTTGAATACTTTCTGTCATAAAATTATACATTTTACGGAAATGAGGTGAAGGTAATAGTTTGTTCAAATGTTTTTCAATCACATTTTTATCATCTCTCACTGCGGGTCCTGTTTGCAGATCAATGGGTTTTGCATAACGAACCTTTTTTATTGTTTCTTCAATAAGAGGATAGAGTAAACCAAAATCCAGTTTGTTTTCCCGAAGCAGTATATCAGCAACTGCCAGCATATGATTGGTGAAGTTGCATGCAAAAACTGCGGCAACATGTAAAATTTCGCGCTGCTGAGAATTGATCTCTCTTACATCATTAGACAAATCACCAGCAATTTTTCGGAGGATATCCAGATCACTTTTTGAGTCAGCTTCAATCAACAAAGGGATGGAGTGGAAATGGGAAGGAATATTTTTAGAAAATGTTTGTAAAGGATAAAAAACGCCATATCTTTTAAATCCTGTTTTTTCAAATACATTCAAATCCATACTTCCGCTGGTATGTACTGATAAAAGATTTTTGTGAGGAAATTTTCTGAGAATTTCTTCTAAAGCATGATCTGAAACCGAAAAAATACAAAAGTGAACCTTAGCAGGAAGCTGTTCAAGATCATCGGTAAAACTGCTATCAATTTTCCGGGCAAGTTGTCTGGCAGAATCGATAGTACGACTGTACACACTTTCTATCTTGTAACCCTTTTTAACAAGAGATAAACCGATCTGCGTGGCAACGTTGCCTGCTCCAATCAATACTATTTTTTCAACATCCATAACCGGAAATTATATTTTTACAAAAAAACTAAGCCAATGATCCGGATTCGCAATTGACCGATGAGAAAAACACAGACAAAAAAATTAACAGCAGAAGATCAACGTTCAATGAAAAATTGAATTTCATATCACATCAGTCACCTATTTTCTCGGAAGCAATTGCATGTCTTCGTTTCCATCTTCTTCTGAATGCCAGATAAAATCCAAGGATCATCACCAAACAACTCAACCAAAGCAAATTGATATATGGGAAAATTACTGTTTTTACAATAATAAATTCAGGCAAATATTCATAAACCTCTACTACAATAGTATAAGGTTTATCAGAAACTTCTTTAAACCTGAGCATGTATTCCAGTTCTTCAATGATATCGTCGTGGAAATGAACAGTCATGTCTTCCAGTACAAATTCAGGTTTAGCGTTGTATGTTGTTCCATCAGGTATCATAACATCAATCAAAGCTGAAACTTTCATTTCGCCATGTTGCATATTATCATTGTCTGCTTCCAGGTCTGATAAAATCATTTTCCGGTCGTCCATCACCAAGGTATCGCCCCGGGTCATTTCGAGAGTGTTGAGCAAACGGGGTTCTCTGGGCATGCCCCCATTTTCAATATCTGCAAAAGTTATGTAAGTAAATATATCCTTATCCAGATAAATTTTTGCATAAGGATTATAAACATTTCCCATGGTTTCGTTAAGTTTTATAGAAGGTTGGGAAGTAAACACCTTATAGTAATCATCCTCTTTATTTTTCTTTAAAAAGTCGATATTGTAAAAGATATCCTCTCCTTGCCTGAAATTTCCTTTGTAAGTAACAAAATAATCACCCATAGGGAGAATAGAATCTTTGATGAGCAACAGATTCTCATTTTCAGGAAAATCTTCTCCCAGGAAATATCCGGAGGTATTCTTTGAGATGGTCTGCTGCTGAGAGAAGGTAAGCAAAATAGCAATAAAAAACAGCGCAATACCCAAATGGGCAATAATAGTGGGAGTATTAACAAGAATATTCCGAAAACGGAACAGCATATCGAGGGAGGAGAAAAAAGCAAACAGACCGGCAAAGAGAAACAAGGTTTGAGCCATATCATAAGTTCCGGTCCATTTTATCATTACGGTAAAAACCAATGCTATTAAAAGCGATAAAGATAGTCGACGGGAAGATATTTTCAGGTTGGGTTTACCCCATTTGAGAAAATGCGAGAAACCCATCAAAAGAGCAACAGCAATGGCAAAGGGCATTTGCCATGTATTATAATGCTCTACAACATTTACAGGCGGAGAGAGTTCAGATTGTGCTATCCTGTTTATAACCGGGATAGAGGTAGTGAATATGATCTGAAAAGCGGACAGAATCAGCACCATAGAGGCAATAAACAGCCAAAACTGTCGCGACATGGGTTGGTCATTTTCGCGGGAAGGAAGGGTTCTGTAGCGCCTGAAAAGTAAGACAAGGGAAACAGTGAGCAATGTAAACAAATAAACCAGGATCTGTGTCCCCATACCGTCACTGCCAAAAGAGTGGACTGAGGTATCTGCTAACACACCACTTCTTGTTAGGTATGTGCTATAGATTACAAAAATAAAAGAGAGAAAAGTAAACAAAAATGCCGGGAAAATATTTTCTTGTTTTCTTTTGGCCACCAGCAACAGATGTAAAGAAGCCACCATAATCAACCATGGAACCAATGAAGCATTTTCAATGGGATCCCATGCCCAGAAGCCACCAAATGTAAGAGATTCGTATGCCCAAACACCGCCCAGTAATATGCCTGCACCCAAAAACAGTAAAGCAAGATGCACCCAGGGCAGCGCTGCCGGTATCCAGGTCAAAAATTGCTTTTTCCATAATGCTGCCACTCCATAGGCAAAAGGTACCAGCGCCAGGGCAAATCCTATGAATAAAACAGGTGGATGCGACATCATCCAGAAGTTTCGCAATAGTGGGTTTAATCCATTTCCATCGGTGATGGCAGACAAATAATTGGGATTTTGAAAAAACTCGTTTGCGGCATTTTCGGGTACTTCTCTCAATAAAACAAATGGACTCATACCGATTTGGATATTTCCCCATTGAATCCCCAACATCATCGACATCATAAATACTTGTGAAAGCGCCACGACCGACATTACTGGCTTTTCCCATTCACCGGCATAGCGAATCAGAAACAATCCAACGATCACCTGGCAGAGAGTCCAAAAAAGAAAACTACCCTCCTGCCCTGCCCAAAAAGAAGCAATCATATATCCCAGGCCCAGGTCATTTTCTACATGAACCCAAACGTATTTGTATTCGTAAAAACGGTTAAGCAACAAATACATCAGGATGAAAGAAGTAAATATCACAAACAACCCATGCGCATAAAAGGTAATCTTTCCCCAGTTTTTCCAGCGCTTTTGTTCACTTTCTGCTGATCTTACCGATTGAAAATAAAAGAAAGAGGAAAAAAGAGCAGATACAAAACCTATCAAAAGAAAAAATCGACCGAGGTATCCGGGAAAGAGATGCTCGCCAACATACTGTATATCCATCTATATAATTAATTATTAATAAGTATCAGAATTTTGAGCAAAAATAAGCATTAATTTATCCTTACCTTCATTAATAAACCCCAAAACTTATAAATATACTAAAATACATGGCGGGCAAACTCTATAAGGCAAATAAGATGGTACACTGGTGTTTCACCAGCGTATACTGGGTTCAACAGGGTCTTTATCTCTCTTTTTATGACCTGCAACGATGTTGACTCCAAAATGAACAGTAAAAGTTTGCAAGGTGTGAGGACGTGTAACACCAAAAAAGTTGTCGAACACCAGATACAACTGCAGAAAAGACAAATCTAAATGAGCACCAAACCCTACATTATTAAAATTTCCATTTAATACAGAATAACTCAATGCGGTGCCAAAATGGCTGATGGGTTGAAAATTATATGAGGCTGTAAAAGCAGGATAAAAAGCGCCCGAGTAAAATTGACCGCCGCCCAGCAAAGCGAGCTTATGCATGCTGGTAAGATCGAAAGCCACCGATGCAAAAAGTTTGGTTGGCAGCATCAAGGTATATTCATTGGCAGTTTCCTCTCTAGAGAAAAGATCAACAATAGAATCTGTAAATGATTCTCCTTCAAAATCACTGCCTTCCTCAAAAAAATCGTTCAGTTCCAGCCCTTCAAATTCAAATTCACCAGTCAGTCTAAAATTTTCAGGATTGCTTTTCCAATTGATAAAACCCAGATCGCGGGCACTTGCGGCAATGGTAAACCTGTCAAATGGTTTGTAAACCACACCCATATCAACAGCAAATCCCTTATCATGCGGATTTGTAACATAATTTATGATGTCTTCATCGTTGTTAAAATCTACAAACTCAGAATATCCTAATGAATCAAGAGGTGCCACTGCAAAAGGAAGATTAGTATTAAAACTCAAGTCAGACTCCAGAAACAATTCAAAGAACGATGGTTTGGTTGTAATATCCAAAACCGATTCGTTGAAAGAAATATTGGCCTGCCCCTGAAGGAGTTTAGCGCGGATGCCTGCGGTAAGATTATCAGTCCAGTTGCGTGAAAAAGACAAACCCAGCTCTCTGTAATGTAGCATGTCCATTGCCAAACCACTAAAATAAGCAGGACGATCTTCCTGCACAAAATAATAATTACCTTCAACCAATAAGTACATCAGGTCTTTGGGATAGGCAAAACGTCCACTCAACTGATCACTAATACTTAAAGAAAAGTAGTTTTTTCCGGAGCGAAAACCAAATGATAGCCATTCGTGGCTATATTCAGCAGTTAAAAAATTACGGTCTTTTAAGGCAGCAAGCATTGACTGCTCGTTGATGTAAAAAGTCCCGGTCATCTCATTGCGCTTTATCAAATCCTGCAGTGCAAAACCCGTATGGAAAGCACCCGCATAAACCGAGGAGGCAGCGGGAAATCCAAGATAAAAATTCATATTGGGTTGTAAGGCCGGATTGCTTTGCAGGGATTGCGGAATACCCTGCATCCAATAAAGGGTATAGTATTGCTGTGCTTTTAAAGAAGGCACAATTACAAAGAAAAACATCGCAAGGATGGAAACTTTTTTGAAAAGATTCTTTGACTTTGTAGTCTTATTTTTTTTTCGATTCACATGCATACCTTCATTGTTTGATGGTCGGTAAGTTATTTTATTTTACTTTCATATCGCTTACCCGTTTGATTAGGTAAAAGCTACCTTTTTTTACACCTAATTGCATTCCACTGGCAAACCTATTCTGGTTATGCCTCTTTTTGTTTTTATGGTCTTCCATCCTCAGCATTTATGGTTATCAAAAAAGTTACATAGGTTCAAACTCCATAAGTGTATTGGTGGAAATGATAGCACCAATTTTAACCCTTATCTGATGGTTATCATAAAACTTTACATAAGAATCAGGATCGGAGCTGTTTCGGGTTGATAATTTTGAATGAATGCCAAAACTTTCCGCCTGAAAGAGTTTTTCAATTTTCTCTGATGTAAGTTTTATTTCAGTAGCAGAGGTTGAAAACTGATCTTCGCCAGGAGCAGCTTCAAAAAGGGGTTTCAATTCGGGTTTATCAAATAATGCGGCAAGGGTGTCGCCGGATTCATCCAAAAAATAAATCTCCATAAGACCTTGCAAAGGGAAATCATTTTCTATCAAAACCTTCAGTTTTACAGAATCCAGATTTTCAGGAGATAGTTCCTCTCCAAAAGAAAAATCAAATGTATTTTGAAGATCAATTTCTTCTACCCTCACATCCATAGGCATATTAAAGTCCAGTTCAAAATTTAGTTTACTGTCATGACGAATAAAATTTTTATTATCCGGATTCTGATCAGGATTGACTTTACAATTGATCAAATAAGAAAACTCTTCGGGCAAAGAAGCGATGGCAGCGAAAATATTAGTATTGGATCGGTTAAACTGTTCAGTATTTACTGTCGAATCTCCTAAAAAGTCAGGCGGTTGCAATCTCCAGGGATTTATATGCGGATCAGCAATTTCAAGATCAAGTGTATCAGTTCCATCATTGATGAGGAAGTCAGCTATTATTGCCATATCTATTTCCATTCCAAAGAAATTGGTCACAATCATGTCGATCATCGGATTTTTGAAATAGACGCCTCCAAATTGCACATCATCAAAAAAGTCTATTTCCAGATCTCCATTTCCCAGTTCAAATTTGAAGGTTCCTATGTATCCATAAATTACATCAAATTCAATATCCTGAACTTTTTGCAAAAAATTTACAGTGTACTCTTCCTGTGAAGGGGTGCCGTTTCCGGTAAGGGTTAAAAAATACCGGACATCAAAAAAATTAGAACCTTCCTGATTTTTAAAAACAACAGTATAACCTGAAAGATCAATTTCGGTAGATTGTTCGGTTAAAAAGAAAGTGTTTTGAAGAGGGTCTCCGTTTTCGTTGTAGGAATCCGGGATAGTAAAAGAAACTTCCAGATCAAACCCATCTGCCTGCAGTTGTTGAGATTCAACCTCTACAGTAAGTTTAGCATCTAAAAACCGGATGGAGTCAACCCTTTCTTCTCCTTCATAAACAAAGGGGAAGGTTTGCTCTATTGTCTGTTGAGTTTTAGTCAGTGAAGGTGATATTTGCACTGAAAAATCACTTGATTGATCTTCTATGGAATAAACTTCCCCAGCAGTTTTGGTGTAGGCCTCACCCGAAGAATATACGATCCATACCAGATTGTCTTCATCCACTTCTACAATATCTATCGTGTCTGGTTCAATGATATCCTGCACATTAAGTGCCGAATTGATCAGTGGAACAGCAAAAGTTGCCTTATGATAATAATCCTCGAGGTTATTCAGTGAATTGACATAATCGAGTTCGTATAATTCGCAGGAGGAATAGGTAAACAACAGTCCCAGTAATATCCATCGTAACTTTCGGTTTGAAAATAATTTCTTCATCTGTATTATTATTTTATTTATAGGATGAGATATTGGCTCCTGTTAATTTTCCAACTGTTGATATTGATGCAAAACTAAAAGGAGGCATCTGAAGTATTTATAAAAAAACCTTTTGCTGCATGAATTTAAAAAAAGTGATCAGAGCACATTGATTTTTTTGTTTACAACGCCCTTTTCAGATTCAATTTTCAGGATATAAAAACCTGAAGGCAAACCATCCAGTCTGAGAGAAAAAAGGCTTTCTTCTGTTTGATAAGTATTCAGGTATTGATGGTGATGCAATTTACCGTTCATGTCAAAAATTTGTATTTTAAGAGGGTTATGGATTTGATCTCCCATGCTGATATGGATTACTTTATCCACAGCAGGGTTAGGAAAAACCCGTATTTTAGTATCAGAAGCAGTACGAATTTGATCATTTAAAAACTCTCCGTTATAAATTTGCCTTGCGTTTATGGCGCTGTTTTCAATTTCATTGATATTAGCACCTGCAATTAAAGCGAAAGCAAAAGTTAGTGTATCACCTTTCAGAAAATTGAATGGTCCGGCAGAGATCAAAGTACTGATATCATTATCCACATCAAAAAAACCTGCATTGTCTCTTGAACTTTTCATAGCGGTGTATTTCTCAAAAGATGTAAAGCCGTTGTCGATTCTCAGGCTTCCACCATAGCCCTGATTGTCGAATGCATAATGATTTATATTGTCATGATTGATCAATTGAAGCGCGGTAAAATCTCCTCCGGTTGCAGAAAAAGCATACCCCATGTTGAGTTCCTGGTGAAAAGCAGCACGATGATTTTTCACATCCTGAAGTTGCCAATCGGCAAAGAAACCGGCATAAAACCCCGGAATATTGTCTTCTGAGCCATTAACTACCTTATATTCAAGGATTAAAAAATTGCTGAGATATTCACTGTCAAAAGAAAAAACGTTATAATCTACATGAATTCCAAGTCTTTTGGATTCAGCCAAACTATCATTGAAAGAACCGGCCACCCTGCTGTCTCCCAATCCGGTATCTTCTTTCATCCGGGCATTTTCTGAGGGTACGAATAAGTTACTGAAAGAATCCTCCATGGCACCATATATATTATCTACCACAGCAGATGCACTGTTGCCAGCAACAAAGCCAGCACATGACAACATGCTTCTGTTTTGATTGGCATTTTCAACAATAAACCCGAGTCCTTGATTGAAATCTGGATAATTATATCCCAAATTACCTTTGCTGTTCACGGTAGTGGAGATTCTTTCCGTGATCAGGTCTACATAATCAAGATTAAATGTGATAGAAAAATTCTGCCTGCCGGCAAATTGACCCTCATGGGTATAAAAACTAATGGTAAATTCAACTTCCTGACTTGGCGGCATGCTGTCACTGATAGCAATCATAAAAGGATCGGAAAAGTTATTGGAAGATTGTAAATGATCAAATTCACCTAAAAAAGAGTTTTGGGATACAATGTCGACAAAATCTGATTTTGAAGAAAGTACGGCGTTAAGATTCTGCGAAGGAGCTAAAAGATTTAGAAACTCAGCGCCCAATTCAAAAGACTCTCCCGGATTAAACTGCTGATAATAATCTTCGGAGTGTTCCAATTGAGTGAGAAGCAAATAAGGTTTTGTTGTATCAGAAAGTGCTTTGTAAACATTGAGACGGCCGGTACCCATCAAACCAGTATAGGGTTGATTATCGGGAATGGTATCAATATTATCGGTGGTAACCTTGAGCTGAGCCATAATCTGCAGGGCATTATAATCAGGAAACTGAGCTTTTAATAAAGCGGCAGCACCCGCTACCTGAGGAGCGGCAAAAGAAGTACCATTTCCGGGGATATAAGACCCATTGGGCCAGGTTGAATACACATTGGCCCCGGGAGCAGACAGATCAACCGATGATCCGTAACTGGAACCACTCCACTTAACATCGTTGACATCAGTTGCTGCCACACTCAAAGAATTTTTGTAGGATGCGGGATACAATTTTAACTCATTATCGGAATTTCCTGTTGCGCACACCACCACCGCATTTCTGTTGAGCACAGCGTAATTAATAATGTCCTGCCCAAACTGCCCCGGCGACAAGGTACTCCCCCAGCTGCAATTGATAACATCTGCACCCTGATCCGCTGCATACACAATTCCCTGGTAAGACCCCACCAGCCGACCGTCGGCATCGCTTATTTTCACTGGAAGCAAACGACTTGAAAACCCTACCCCGGCAATACCGGTACCATTATCGGGTGTTGCAGCAGCAGCTCCTGAAACATGAACACCATGTGCATTCTCATCATATTGAGGATCATTGTCGTTTTCACCTGTATCCCATCCATGAAAATTATCGACATAACCGTCATTATCAGAGTCTTCGCCATTTATCGGATCATCATAATTATAAGCAATACTGCCCACCAGATCGGGGTGCAACAAATCTATACCGGTATCGGTAATAGCAATAACAATGCTGGTATCTCCCTGCTGAATATCCCATGCTTCATATGCCTGGATATTTTCGAGGTAATATTGCGAATCTGCAAAAGGATCGTCGGGTACGTACAAATTTTCAGGTACTACATATAACTGGGCATATTCTACCAAACCAGTAGCATAGAGATCGTTTATGGCGCGCTCCAAAGAAACCGAATCAGGAACTTGCATCGTGTAAATGTTGCTTAAGTCTGCATAATCCTGGCCACTTGAATGTTTTTGCTTTAGGGGTGGCGCATGGCGGGGAAACATTTTTTGCACAGAGTGTACACCCAATGTTTTTTGAAAGTTTTTAAAGCGATCCAGCGATATTTCATTTGCCTTGCAATATTCTCCCCATGAACTTTTCATCTTAAAAATTACCTTATCCTCTTCAAATTGATTTGAATCAGATTGAGAAGGCATGGTAAAATAAGGTCTCTGCACCTGGTTTTGTCCCAAAAAGGTTTTAGGAATGATGATTAATACCCAGATACAAAGAAGGAATAATTTAGGATAATTACTTAGTAATGGTATATATTTTTTTAACATAAAAGTGAATTATCATGAAAAAAGCAAAAAAGAGCTTTAAATTATAAAATTTTCCTGAAAGCAGATATTTAGATCAGTTAAAAACAGCCTCCTCAGGTTCCATTGTCATCAGCAGTGAGTTTTTATAATAGAACATTAAAATTTCTTCTTTTGAGTGCCCGTTTTTTGCTCTGTTCATAGCACCTTCCTGGCATAAACCCACCCCATGTCCGTATCCTTTTCCTGAAAAGTGAATTTGATCGTTAATCTTTTCCAGGGAAAAAAAAGTAGACCTAAGACCAAAATATTCTCTAACCATGCGAAGGTTGATTTTATGCTCCGGGTCCAGGAATATTTTTCTATAGGGTTGTTGAAAATCCACCATTTCATGCCACAGGCTGTCAGATAGTTTTTTGCCAAGGTTTTGCTCCACAAAATTTCTGAATGTTTTTTGAGGGATGGTAATTTTCCATTCAGAACCCGGCATTCCTTTGCAAAAATGATCAGTTTGGCTTTGGAGATATGGTTTTTCCTCCACCCACAGGTCCTGAGATCTGGTGGTTTCCCCACCGCAGTTGGCATGATAAACAGTATTGAGCACTCGTCCTGTGGTATCTACCAATACTTCACCTTTGGTATCATATACAGCGTTTGCAATATCAGCGCATGAGCTGCGTCCATGATAAGCCTGGCAATGCACTTTATCGCAAAGGTCAAATCCTTCTTTTTTATGCCGGTGAAAGTTTTTAAGAGCATAGGTGCGAATAACAACTGCCTGCACCTTATAAAACTCTGGATGCCGGTGCAATCCCGATTCAGTTTCAACGGTGCCGGCTACATAACTTTCAAAAGGCACGTGGTTGATAAACTGAAAAGAACCATTTTTATTGAAAACAGTAAGATCGCCGCTATATGCATTGCCTTTAAATGGCGCTGGTGATCTGGAAATAAAAAAAGTATTGGAAAAAGAGGCACCCTGAAAGGTGATTCTTTTTTCAGTAGCAATAATAGTATCATTTTTTGTAATGGTAAAACCCTCGGGCGTAATTTCGAGATAAAGTTCAGAATGGGGTTGCACTTCTGCGATTTTTCGGTGTTGCTCATCACAAATACTATAGCTTCCATTCTCTGGAGAAAAGGAAAAACCTGTAATATGCTGCTGATACAAAATTCCAACATCAACTATTTCAGGTATTTTGACTGCACTGACAGACAAATGTCCCGCAAACAACAAAAGCAAACCAATAAAGATTTTCAATATCATACTAAGAATTTACAAAACGAATTACTGCTTTGGCAGCATTTTCGGAAGCGCCTTCGCCTCCTAATTTGTCACGCAATTTAGTATAATTTTCGATGATATTCTGCCGAGTTTCACGGTTTTCTAAAATTTTTTTCAATTCTGCAACGATACGATGCACGTTAAAATCATGCTGAATAAGCTCTTTCACAATCTGTCGATCCATAATCAGGTTGACTAAAGAAATGTATTTTACCTTAATCAAATGTTTGGCAATATGGTAAGATAGAATGCCAGCCTTGTAGCAAACTATTTGTGGAACACCGGCAAGCGCTGTTTCAAGAGTGGCAGTTCCGGAGGTAACCAAAGCTCCGTAGGAAACCTGCAAAAGTTGGTGAGTTTGGTTAAAAATAATTTTTACGTTTTTGTTTTTTATAAACTGCTGATAAAATTTGGGAGAATGTGCATTTGTTGCCGCAACCACAAACTGGTAGGAGGAAAACCGGGAAGGTATCTCAGCCATTGTTTTCAACATTTTGGCAATCTCTTGTTTGCGGCTTCCTGGCAATAAGGCAACGATTGGTTTGTCGTTCAACTGGTTTTTGTGGCGGAAGCGTTTTTCATCCGATTCGGATTCATACCTTGAGATGGCATCAAGAAGCGGATGTCCTACAAATTCAACATCATAATTGTAATGGGCATAGAAATCTTTTTCAAAAGGCAAAATAACAAGCATTTTATCAACATCTCTCTTGATGGCTTTTACCCTTGACCGGTTCCAGGCCCAGAGTTGTGGTGATATGTAATACAATGATTTGATCTTTTGACTTTTTACAAATTCGGCAATCCTGAGATTAAACCCCGGATAATCGATAAAAATGACCACATCGGGTCGGAAAAGCAAAATATCCTTTTTACAGAATTTCAAATTATTGATGATCTCGGGAAGGTTTTTCAAAACCTCCACAAATCCCATGAAAGCCAGATCATTAATATGTTTAACCAGTTCTGCACCTTCATTTTTCATATAATCGCCTCCCCACACCCTGAAACTGGCATCCGGATCGAGTTTTCTGATGTTTCTGATCAGGTTCGATCCGTGAAGATCGCCAGATGCTTCGCCTGCAATGATGTAATAGTTCATTTGTTTGCAATTTGATCAGTACTATTCTCCATTTCCAACTTGAGAATTTATATTTCTGAAAAATTCTCCGGGGTACAGGATGGAGAAAAAATCAAAAATTATATCCCAGGGATAAAGTGAGAGGTACCATAACCCCGGCATTTTGAGGAAAAAGATTTCCATTGGAGTAATGACCAATTTTTAGTTCTGCAGAAAGTTCTCGCTGATCTCCTGCAAAAGTACCAATACCCATATAGTCATAAAAAGTAAACTTTCTGCCTGTTTCAACCTCATCGATAACGCCATCGGTTATGAATGTAGGACCCGCCACCGAATAAAAGAAGAAAAAGTCTGCGGGAGATGTTCTGAGAAGGGTAAACCTTAAGACGGGATAAAGAGACAGCGTATGGAAAACAGTTTCAAACTGGTTTGTTTTCCAGCGTGAAACATTGGCACCAACATCGAGAGCAAAAAATTTTCTGCCATGAAACACATTTCTTTGATAGTTTAATGATATTCCGTTTTGTACCTCCAGATGACCGCCCCAGAAAACACTTAAGTTAGAAAAAAACAAATTGGTTCCATATCCAGCGATATTAGAAGTGTAGCCTAAGCTAATCTGGTTTTTAGGAAAAATATACCCGCTATTGGCATTTGCTTCCACTTTTTCTTCGGAAAGCGGACGCATGTTGTACCGAAAACCCGGTGATATGAAAAAAGTGCTAGGCTGATTGTATTTATCCACTTCTGGTGCATATGCGCTGCTGAGCATGAGGTCAAACTTATCGTTAAGATGATAATTCAACCCTGCACCAAACAAAAAATGACCATAATTAGCATCTTTAACTGCCACGAATCCCTGATGTTCAAAACCACTACGGGTAACGACTGCCAGTCCAAATTCACCAAACAAGGTAAGTTCTGGAGTTAGCGGGACTTTGGGCAGCAAAGTTAAACCCCCAACATTCATCCAAACAGTGTTTTTAGAGGGTTGGTTGTTTAAATTATTATACTCCACCCACAATACAGGTCGCATATAGCTTACCTGCACTTCTAACCAATCTGTAAGGCTCCTGCCATAAAGCATCAAACGAACTGCTGTATGGGGAACAACAACCGATTCAACAGTTTCGTAAGGCAATTCGAGTTGTAATTCAGAAAATGGATAATTGATATATCCGATGTTTACGCTAAAAAAAGCATCACTAATAAAATCCGGATACTGTGAGCGTTTTCTTTGAGCATATGCACTATCCAAAAGCAAGATCATCAGCAAACTTACAGGCAAAATTCTTTTCACTAACATGTTATTCATAAGGAGCAATAATAATTAAACAATAGTATCATTTTTTCATGCAAAGTTTTAGTTACTTTTAATATGAAACAAAAAATCTACTTCATTCAACAAATCAACTGTAATGGTTAAAAAGTAATGAAAGAAATTCTGGTATTAGTTTTTTTATTAATCAAAGAGCAATGATTAGATCAAATTAAAAATCGGGTTCACGCGGGTTAATTTTCAGTTTTCTGTTATGTTTTCTTCTTATTTATGCATTATTGGCGGCATATGCATTTTAAGAGTTTAAATTTTGATAGAAAAAGATACCTGCATAAATAAATGTAGCCAGTAAAATACCTCTTCCGGTTTTATCGAATTTGAGATTAACCATATAATACCTGAAAGTAAAAAGATTACTAAAAATACCAATGAGCAACATGGTTGATTTTTTCAGATAATAGATTTCCAGTTGTTCATTGATGGTTCCCCATTGTTTCATGGCTCCTAAAATTAAAAGATATACCACAAGTGGCGTGAAACCACCAAGAATAATACCCAATATCCAGTTATCTTTTTTCAACATCGAAGTCCCATTTTTGTAGTTTCGGAATCATTTGAAAAGCGGTAAAATCGTATTGAACCGGCACCACAGAGATATAGTTGTTGGCTAAGGCCCATTCATCAGTTTCATCGGTATCCTCGTGTAAATGAAATTTGCCGGTAAGCCAGTAATAATCTTTACCTCTGGGGTCTTTCCGGTGATCAAACTCTTCCACCCAGTTGGCTTTTGCCTGTCGGCACACACGAATACCTCTAATATCTTCTTCTTTTACAGCAGGAATATTGACATTCAAGCAGGTAACCATGTCATTTTTATATTTCAGAATATTCAATACGATTTTTTTGATAAATTTTTTAGCGGACATGAAATCGGCATTATAACTAAAATCGAGTAATGAGAACCCAATACTTGGAATCCCTTCCATAGCCCCTTCAATTGCAGCAGACATAGTACCACTGTAAATGACATTTACAGAAGCATTACTACCATGATTGATCCCCGAGACCAGGACATCAGGTTTTCTTTTCAACACTTTGTCAACAGCCAGTTTCACGCAATCAACAGGTGTTCCACTGCAGCTGTATTCTGCATGATTATTTTCCAGTTTTATTTTTTCCATTCTGATTGGTTGGGTAATGGTAACGGCATGTCCCATACCACTTTGCCCCTTGTCGGGAGCCACCACAACCACTTCGCCCAGTTCCAGCATAAATGATATCAGGTTTCTGATACCCGGTGCCATAATACCGTCGTCGTTTGTAATTAAAATTAAGGGTTTTTGCATGTTTGCTTAATAATTTATCAATGGCAAAACTATTAAGAATTTATTAGAATCATCATTTTTTTTTAATTCTCTACACTTTTGTTACCCCACCAGATACAATAAATTTCATAAACTCAGCAGAATTTGCTTCTACAGGAACAAGGTTTTCGGCTGGTACTATAAACATATTGCCGGAAAAATTATAGGAATGAGGCAGATAAACAGCCACAAATTCATTAGCTATACCAAGAGATTGAAGGTCTTTTTCAGTTATAAAACCAAGTTTTCGGATATTGCTCTCTTTACTTATAATAACCATTACTGGTTCTGTAAATTTCCGCTTTTGTCCTACAAAAGCAGACAACAGGTCTGAGATAGATGAGTAAACAATTTTAATGATCGGCACACGTTCGAGCATGCGGTTAAAAAACCTTGAAAAGGGTGTTTTGATCAATACCGAACCGACAAATCCGATAAGTGTGATACTGGAAAATATGATTACAACACCCAAACCTGGTATTTTTAAAGGCAGCAACCCATCTACAAACTCAAAAAGTAAATAAACAACATATAAAGTAACGGAGATAGGAGCAATGAGCAAAAGACCCTGTAAAAAATAATTAATAATCATTTTCATGGGAGTAGACCTTTCTTTATAGGTATTTCTTTTTTTAAATAACATTGTTTAATTGTGTATAATTTTTCAACATTTGTAATTAGTGTCAGCAAGAAAACACTTCTTTTTTGTGTCTTTGATAAGAGATCGTCAAAGACAAGGCTTTCGAAGTTTTTGAATCCAAGGAGCTTACTTTAGGTAAATGACTGGTTCATCTGTTTATAATTTGATTAATCCGGTCAGATGGATCTCGCCAATAATGTCTGACACGTGTAAATAATTTTCGGTTAAAATTATCGTCTGCCCGCTTGTCAATAATATTGTAGCCCCCGGTTCAAAAATTAGAATAACGCAGTATTTGGCGTTTTCTTGCAAAGATTAATGAATAAAACAATTGGTATACTGCCTGGTAGAAATCAAAAGTTTTATCCTGGTAATCAGAAAAACCACAAGCCATTAAATTTGACAATCAACAAGTTAAACTATATTCTTTTCACACCAGGTCAATGTTCCTATCACAATAATTCTTTTTCGGTAAAAAGATTTTTCATAAAAAAATGTAATCCGGGGTTGAGTTTAAAAACACCCTCCTGCACCTCGATGATGAGTGAAGCAAGTTTTAATTGCTTTATTTTGTCTTCCACATCAGGCATAGACATCTGCATAACTCGCTCCATCTTCTGAAGTGTCATGGTTTTGTGTAAAACAAACTGTGCCAGAATAACAAGATTTTCAGGAATGATATGCCCCAGTACTGAAAGGTCAGGTTTGCGGGGTTGATCAATGAAAATGCGATGATTTTTGAACTGTTGTATGGAAGCCATCCAGGTGTGCAAACAAAAACCTACATTTCCTTTGGTGAAATTAAAATAAGTATTGAACAGTTGTGCATAATCCCATGATTGCATTTCCTCTTCTTTTTTCCCACGGAAATCAAACTTCAGATTACCCGCTTTATGACGTTGCATCACAATATTTTTGAGTTCTTCTGCATGAAAAGGTCCACAATCAATAATTCCCAAAATATGATCGCTAAATTTTCTAACCCTGCTGATGGTTCGGTAAGCATCATTATTTATGGGAAGAATAAAAAGAATGTGTGGCGTATATTTTTTCAACAGTGAGAAGATAAGATCAATAACTGCGAACCCTTTTGGAGTTTTTTCCCACCACAATTCCATATTTTCCAAAACGATCACAGTTCCGCGGGGCAGATTCATAAGAATTTTATCTGCTGAGACATAGCGCTGAGTTGCTTTTTGCAGGGATCTGAGAAAATCAGATTCTGAAATACTGCCCTGTAAAGGGGGATTTAGGGTAAATACCTGTCTGGTGGTTAAAAAACGATTGGTGAAGTAATTAATAAAGAAACTTTTTCCGCTGTAATGCTCACCTCTTACTAAAATGGCACCATGCATTCCGTTGTCATGTCTATTTACCAGCCGGTATGCTTTTGAGAGTTCTTTTTGCCTGCCATACCAAAAATCCATGAAATAGTTGTTTTTTCGTAAAAACAAATGTTGGTAATAAGGAGGAACTTTTTGCAAAGTATGTTTTTTCACCGATAATTGCTCGCTCAGCATAGGGATATCAGTTATAGGTAAGTCATCCCTGAAATTTTCCTGAATCTGAATATCATGGGCAAATACCACTCTTTTACTCCGGTCATACCAGATTTTAACCAGATTATTATTAAAATATTCTTTAAAGTCATTCCATTTTTTTTCAATTCCAACAGATTTTTCCATCTGCTGCTCACGTTCTTTCACATACAATTTCAGGTTTTCAGCAGTCTTCAGAAAAGATTTAATTTCCATCTGCCTTGAAGACTGATTAAGGGCATTTTCAATCTTATCGTATAAATCGCGGGTCAGTTTATTATATTTATCAGAAATCTCCAGCATTCTTTGTCTTTGATTTCGAAGAAACTCAGTAAATTCCATTTGGAGAGGTTCTTCTTTATCGCCCATGAGTGTAATTTTGATCAAACCTGCAATTTCCTGGGATTCATGATTTAACTTTAACACTTCACGCACATAGTTTTCGATCTGGAAATTTACAGGCGCAATCAGGTCGTTTTGAATAATAAAATGCAACAACCTGGAAACTTCAATTTTACGGCTTTCTACAGATTGATATTGCCTGGAATAAAAATCGTGAAATGATTTTTCGCCGATAAGCTCTACTGAACTTGGAACTTTACTGATAACGGCACTTATTTTCTCCTGCACATAATCTTCACTGTCTTTCAAACGCCGGTTTAAGTTTTTGTTGTTTCCTGTTTGAAAAGAAGGTTCGGGTAAATTCTCCTTTCGTTTAAGTAGCTCCAGGGTATGATCACAAAAACTGATGATGTTTTGGGGTAATTCACTCAGTGAATAATTGTTTTCGGAATGAATAACCTCACTTATCTGATTTTTCACATCATATAAGATATGAGATACCTTATAACTCACAGATGCAAGTGTTATTTCAAGCATATTGCGGTTAATAATCAGTTGTTGATTCTGCGACCACTTTTGTGCGAAAGCGTCAAATTGATCTATATATCCGGTTTTTCGCACTCCGTATTTTCTGGCCATGTACAAAGGATCAGGATGCATTAAAATCTGCGAAAATTCCCGGAATGCATCCTTAAATGATTTTTCTACAATGGCAAATAATGTGGCGTCGGATTGAGAAACAGAAACCGAAAGATTATAAAAAATACCGGAAACTTTTTCTTCCTCTTCTTTAAGTGCCTCTTGGCTCAATGCTCCTTTACTTGCATTGATTTCCAGCTGAGCAAGACTTTTCTTAAAAAATTCAAAAGCTTTTTGTTGTTTTTGCAAATACTGATAGGTAAGATAGCCGAATTGCTCCCAGATTTTGGTCACAAGATCCCCAAAAATAACCGGAAAATATTTAAGGGCAATTTTCTGGAGATTAATACGATGCGTGGTATTTTTCCCGGAGAAAGTCTTTTTTCTCCATTTCAAGAATTTTATACGCAGGGTATCCTGCTTTAATATTTTTAGTTGTCCGGGTGTAAGTTTATAAGTAACATTTGCCGGGATTGTATTGATGTATTCTAAAAATTGGTGATGAAACTTTTCAAATGAAAGCGTAATAAACCGCTTTTGGTCTTCCAGCAGGGTAGAAGAAAAATTCTGAAGTATTTGCTCATACCGTATAAAACTATTATTGGAAAGTTTGAAAAACACGGTTTGTCTGCTTCCGGGAATAAAACCCTGTTGATCGGTGGTTGTATGCAAACACTTATTAGCAATAACATCAAAGGTTTTCTTTACCCTTTCACCAGCGTTGTTAATAATTTCCTGATATTGCAAAAATGCTTTTTGAAACCCTTTTTTGTGCCAATCCAAATACAGTATAGTCACCCTTTTCCACATGTTTTTCATTTTACCCTGAAAATGAGGATGCGTATGCCAATTGGGCATCATTTGAGAAGATTCTGTGCTGGTGAGAGAAGTTTTTTCTGTATAATTTGCAGGTACAGGGATCAAATGCGGGCGCATCTGCGAACTTTTGATACCGATGTTTAGTTTCTTAAACTGAGTAGAAGCCTTTACAAGTATCACAGTACCAATATCATTACAAAGATCGTTGGTTTGCTGCACAAATTCATGTTCTTTTCCCTCCACTATATCGGGCATTCCGATAAAAATAATATCAGAGTGCAACGATTCCACCCTTACTATATCATAAAAAGATTTTCTTTCCAATTCATTATTAATGATAATGATCTCGGCATTGACCCTCAGGTTACTTAACACTTCAGATGCGAAAGTAAAGATGTTGTCTCTTTCATCGTTTACAGGATTTTCAATGAGCAATCTTGTCTTACTTTCTCTCCAGTTTTCCGATATCCAGAGGAATTTCACCAGATTAATTGCCAGGTTTCCGTTATTACCCGCTCCCCGCCACCAAATATCAATAGTTTTTCGTTTGCCGAAACCTTTCTGGTGGTCAAAATCAAGGAAAAGCAGATTCAGATCAAGATTAATCATGTGATTGATGAGTTTAACAAATCTGACAGGGTCTGTACTTTCCCTTGCCCATCCCAGCAATACGGTGTTGGGTTCCACACCTGCAAAACCGTATGTTTCGGCAATATTTTTTATCCCCTCGTAAAAATCGTGATAAAAATACTCTCTCGAGAAAACACCTTTATGATTGATACTTTCGGGAGTTTTAACTATTTGCTCATTTCTCGAAGGTATTTTTTGATCTTTTCTGATAAGTTTAATATTAACCGAAGTTAAAAAACCATGTTTCCCAATTAAATCGGTTCCCAATTCAAATAAATAAGGCCGTGTTTGTGGATTACCAGTAAAAAGGATAATATTGGGTCGCCAGTTGCGATCTTCAATTCCTTTTTTGTTCATATTATGGAGCGAGTGCCTGACAACACTACTCCATACACTTTGCCATACGTCACCTAAATCGAGTTTTTGTTCATTTTTTTTCATTATAAAGTAGGTGATCCAGATCAGTATAAAAGCAATGATCATAGCAACCAGGTCAATCTGCATCATAACCAGAAAGCTGAAAACAAAGCCAGTCCACCCAACCCATGCGGGTACCCTGAAAGAGGGGCGAAAATCGCTGCTTGCCCAGCTTTCGAGAGCGAAGGCAAGGTTTATAAAACCATAAGCTGCGATAAAAAACATAGAAACCACACTAGCAATGGTGTTCAGATCGCCCAGCAAGATTCCAGCCTGCGCAATAACAAAAGTGATAATCACAGCTATACGAGGTTCATTGTTTACTCCATACCCTTTTTTGATCCAGGAGGGAGCAAGTTTATCTTTAGCTAAAGCCTGGATAATGCGCGGTCCACCCAAAATACCACCCAGGGCACTCGATAGGGTAGCACCCCAAATCCCTGCTACAACAAAAGGAGAATAAAGCGCTATCTTTAGTAAAAACCCTGAATCATTGATAAGCATGCTGCGATCGGCAAAAAATGCCATACTAATGCTCAAACCCAGATATATAAATAAACCGGTAAAAATGGAAAGCAATGTACCACGTGGAATAGATTTTTTAGGGTTTTTAAGATCGCCAGACATGGCAACTCCAACGGTAAATCCGGTAACTGCAGGAAAAAAAACTGCAAAAATAACATCAATCGGTGGAGCATCTGAATACATATCTAAAGATGCAGATGAATTGGCAGGGGCATTTAGAAACAATCCTCCAAAAACCGAAACCAAAGACAGGGCTATTGCCGCCAGAACAAAATACTGAATATTGATAGTTAATGAGGTACTGATAAAAGCGATGATTGTGATAGTAATCAGAGTAATAGTAGCAATGATTCTGTAACTATTGATATTCATTTCGAGGTTCAGAAATTCCCTTATAGAATCTATTGCCAGAAAACTTTCGGCAAAACCCACAATGTAAAGAGATATGCTTAATGCAGTAGCCAAAAAAATAGTAGCTCCAATGGCACCTCCCATAGGCAACCCAAGACTTCGGGAGAGCATGTAATAAATCCCCCCTGCTTTAATTTTTTTATCGGTGGCAATGGAAGACAAACTCAATCCGGTGGTAACAGATATAATGTGAGCAACCAGTATGATGCCCACAGTGTAGTAAAGACCGGCCTGTCCCACAACCCATCCAAGGCGCAGATACATGATTACGCCCAAAATGGTTAGAAGTGAGGGGGTAAATACCCCTCCTAAAGTCCCAAATTTTTTACCCGGTTCCATAAATTAATTTTATTCTTTTCTTTTTCAATGATTCGTTCAGTACTTTTCAGGTACCAAAAGTTATAATAAAAAACATCTTTTAAAGTTCATTTCAGCACAAATTAATTATAAATTCGAAATACATATGTTAGTTTATTTATATTCATCGTTTTGTAATCTGATTAAATAACTATGATGAACCGAGCCATGACAAAGTTTTTGACACACACGCACATGATTATAATGCGCGGCATGTAAAGCATGCAGTAAGACTGTTAGCGAGCTCCATCTGACCTAATTAATCAAATTATAAACAGATGAACCGAGCCATGA